>CAMYRF010000018.1 GCA_947296775.1 uncultured Mycoplasmatota bacterium | reverse complement strand
GGGTAATAACATTAAATTCAAATACTTTCTATGGAGTTGGAACTAATCCTTGTGTAGTAATTTTTACTGCTGGTATTCCACATGATAAAGAGAAAATAAGCAAATTTATTGATTTTACGGATGACGGTTATGAAGTTCAAAAACATCGAGGTTTAGTTGAAACAGAACGAGCAAAAGACAAAAAGCAGCATCTTTTAGATGTTTGGCTTAATAAGGTCGAAGCATCTTCCGATTTTTGTGTTGAAACAAAAATCGATAGTGAAGACGAGTGGCTACATTCATACTTTTATTTCAACGATTCTATTCCTATTCAAGATGATTTTGAAAAGACAGTAGGAAAATATTTGACTTTCGAATTTTCAATGTTGATGGATGATAGAGAATATTTGTTTGGCGGTGATGAAAATGAAACTAGAAAATAAGGAATGGAAAGAATTTAATTTTATAGATATTTTTGAAATTAAAGGCGGATTTTATAATAAAAAACCCAAAAAAGAGAATTATGGTATGATTCCTTTTATCGGAGCTACAGATTCTAATAATGGGATAACAGAATTTTATTCTATAAAAAATATAGAACAAAGTTCTAAAACTGGTAATGGTAAAAATGCATCCATTAATAAAAAAATATTTAATGGTAATTGTATTTGCGTAACTAATAATGGATCTGTCGGATATGCCTATTATCAAAAGTACAAATTCACTTGTAGTCATGATGTCAATCCACTTTATTTAAAAGACAGAGAATTGAATTTAAATATAGCACTTTTTCTAATTTGTTCAATAGAAAAGCAAAGAGTTTGCTTTGAATATTCGAGAAAATGGAGACCAAAAAGAATGATTAAATCTAAGATTTTATTACCAATAAATCAAAATGGCAGACCAGATTATGACTTTATGGATAATTACATTGAAATTATAAAAGCTAAACAGTTAAAAAAGTGGATTGATTTCTTAAGGGATTAATAGAAATATGACCGAAAAAGAATATGTAAGAAAATTAGATATGCTTTTTCAAGATAAGTTTAAAGAAGGAATATCGGAATAAACTTTTACAAGAATTACTAAAGATACAGAAAATTCATTGAATAAAATACGCTGTGAGATAGAAAAATTACAAAATAATAAAAAAGAAGAAAAAGTAAATAAAAATGACTTAAAAGAATATGAAGACAAAATTAGGCAACATGTAGATATTGAAAAGCCTTCAAGAGAACTATTACAAGCAATAATAGAAAAAAATTATTATTGATAAAGATAGGAATGTTGAAATAGTGTATAAATTTAGTATATTGAACAATTAAAACTTTTTCCCAAATTGGGAAGAATTATTACATAGGATGATAAACTACTTATAAAAAATAATGGAGTTACAAATGGGAGAAAACAGAAATAAAATTAAAAAGAAATATATCTGTAAATTATGCGGCGAAGAATATGACTATGATAAAATGAGCGATGAACATTATCCAGCTAAAAGTGTTGGAAATGATGACATAGGTGATTTTGATATAACTAAGTTGTTTGATTTAATGATGTCAGATCATTTTAGGAAAGAAACTATTGAAAAAATAAAAAATAGAGAAGAATTTCAGAATATTTATGATGAAGTTTTTGATAGTCAATTATTTAAATCAATATATCCAAAGGGGAGAACTGCAAGGACATTGTGTCAGAAATGTAATACTTTTTTTGGAAAATATGACGAAGCATATTTGAGATTTTTTAATGCAGATGGCAATCCTCAAAAAATAAAGGGATTTACAAAAGAAACAAAATATAAAATTATAAAATCAATTTATGCTAAATTTTTGTCAATACCTGAAGCAAAAGAAGAAAAATTTGATTTTATAGAATTTATTAAAGATTCATCTTCAATTGACTATAATGGTATTTGGAAATTATATCTTATAAAAAGGGATCATACTAGTGATTTATTAGGATTAAAAGACATACGAACTGGTAAGTTGATTTTTGATGAAGGAGTAGTTTATGAATTCTCCGATGAAAAATTTATTTTTAATCTTATGAATTTTAAAATACATTCTTGTTTTAAAATGACTGATATATTTGAAATTTTAAACAAAAATTTTGTATTAACAGAGGGTGTTGATGAAAGTGGAGGATATCATGGGCAATTAATGATACAACGCTTATTTAGTTCTATGAATATTGATGATAGTAAAAATAATTAGATGAAAATAGTTACACATTGACTATCGCCAGGTGCAAAATATGTGTAATTAATCCTGTGGAGTGATTTTATTCCACTTTTCTTTTCTAAAAAAATGCCATATCTCAATTTCCATGTTATACTAAATATAGGTGATGATGTATGCTTGATAAAATAAAAAATGGTGACTTAGTAATATGTCCTTCTAGTATTAAATTAAAGATATTAAAAGAACTTAATGAAAGTAAGAAATTATTAAATATTAAGTTTATGACAATAAATGAATTTAAAAATAATTATTTTGGTACTTATGATGAAAAGGCTATTTATTATTTAATGAATAAATATGGATTTAAGTATGGAGTAGTGAAAGAGTTTTTAGATAATATTTATTTTGATTTTGATTTGGTTAAACCTTATTATGAAGAGTTAAAAGAAAACGGATTATTAATAGAAAATAAACTATTTAAAAATAGTTTAAATAATATATGTGTAATTGGTTATGATGGTCTTGATGGTTACATAAAAGATGCATTAAATAATTATAATGTTAGATATATTACTGATGAATTAGGTGATTATAAACCTACTATATATGGTTTTGATAAACAGTCTGATGAAGTTGCTTTTGTGGCTAGTGGTATTGCAGCTAAATTAAAAACTGTGGATATTAATAAGATATATTTAGTTGGTGTTAATGATGATTATAAATTTGATGTAAAAAGAATATTTAAGTTATTTAATATACCTATAAATTTATCTGATAGTAAAGAAATATATGGAACGGAAACTGTAAAGATATTTTTATCTAGTTTAAAAGAAAAAAAAGATGTTGCTTTGGCTTTAGAAGTTACTCCTAAAAATGATATATATGATGTTATTGTAGATGTGGTTAATAAGTATAGTTTTGTAAATGTGGTTGATGACTTATTTATCCAAATTATTACCAATGGGCTTAAAAATAAACGAGTTAAAAGCAATGATTTATTAGACGCGGTTAGAGTAATTGATTTTACATCTATAGACACCTCATCTGATAATTACTATTATGCATTAGGTTTTAATCAAGGAATAGTACCTAGGATTTATCACGATGATAAACTAATTAAAGATAGTGATAGAAAGAAATTAGGTTTAAATACTTCTTTAGAAAATTTAATTAATGAAAAGAAGTATATTTCTAAAGTTATCCACAATACTAAAAATTTAATTATCACTTATAAATTAAAAGATAATTATAGAACGTATTTTCCATCACCTTTGATAGAGGATTTTGGGCTTTCGGTTATTATGAATCCAGAAATTTCTTATGAATATTCACATGATTATAATAAACTTTGTTTGGCTAGAGGATTAGATAATTATATTAAATTTAATGAAAAAGGTAATGCTTTAGAAAAATTATATACAAATTATAGTAATATTTCTTATCAAACTTATGATAATGGATTTAGTGGTGTAAATGAAAAAGATATTTATGATTATTTAGGCGGTAAACTTAAATTATCTTATTCTAGCATGAATAATTATTTTTTGTGTGCGTTTAGATTTTATATTCAGAATATTTTAAAGTTAGATCCTTTTGAAGAGAATTTTGCGGCTTTTTTAGGTTCTTTATTTCATGAATGTTTATCGCATATGTATGATGAAGATTTTGATGTGTGCAAGATATATAATGATTATTTGAAAGATAAGGATTTGAACTTTAAAGAGAATTTCTTTGTTAAAAAACTTTATAATGATTTATTATTTATAATAGAAACTATAAAAAAACAAGAAAGTTATTCAATGTTTGATCAGGTTTTAACTGAAGAAAATATTATGGTGGATAAGTCTTGTAAATTAAAAGTTGAATTTGTGGGTATTGTGGATAAAATAAGATATAAAGAAGAAGATGGTAAAACTTTAGTTGCAATTATTGATTATAAAACAGGTAATGCGGAGACAACTTTAGATAATATTAATTATGGTCTTCATCTACAACTACCTGTATATATTTATTTGACTAAAAATGGTATTCACAAAGATATTCAGGTAGTAGGTTTTTATCTGCAAAAATTACTTGGTAATGTTAAGATGGACTGTGATAATCTTGAAGAGGGAATGTATAAAAATTTAAGATTAGATGGTTATACAATTAATGATGAAAGGCTTATTTCTAAGTTTGATTCTACTTATGATGAAAGTGAAGTTATTAAGGGAATGAAAACAAGTAAATCTGGTTTTTATGCTTATACTAAACTTATTACTAATGATGGAATTGATAAGGTTGTTCATTTGGTAGATGAGAAGATTAATGAAGTTATAGATTCTACTACTAATGGTAATTTTTCTATTAATCCTAAGCGTCTTGGTGATGACGTTATTGGGTGCAGGTTCTGTAAATTTAAAGATTTATGTTTTAGAAAAGAAGAGGATATTGTTAATTTAAAAGATACTAAATTTAAGGATATTATTGGGGGTGAGGATAATGCCTAAATGGACTGATGAACAAGCATTGGCTATAAATGAAAAAGGTAAAAATATTATTGTTTCGGCTGGCGCTGGAAGCGGAAAAACTGCAGTTTTATCAGAAAGGGTTTTAACTCATGTTTTAAACGGAATTAATATTGATGATTTACTTATTTTAACGTTTACTAATGCGGCGGCTGCAGAAATGAAAGAGCGTATTAGGAAGAAATTATCTTTTAATAATGAACTTAAAGATCAACTTGATAAGGTAGATTTAGCTTATATTACGACTTTTGATGCTTTTGCTTTGTCTTTGGTAAAAAAATATAATTATCTTTTAAATATTTCTGACAATGTTAGTATTATAGATGATAGTATTATTAAACTTAAGAAAAAGGAAATTTTAACTGAGATTTTTGAAGAGTATTATAAAAATGAAGATTCTAAATTTTTAAAACTTATTAATGATTTTTGTTTAAAGGATGATAAAGAAATTTTTAAGGCAGTTATAGATTTAAATGATAAGATGGATAATCTTTATAATAAGAGAAGTTATTTAGAAAATTATATTAAAGATTTTTATAACGATGATGTTATTAATGGATTTATTTGTGAATATGTTGATATTTTACGTGATAAGGTTAATTCTATAAAAAATACTGTGGATAACTTATCTATTTATGTTGATTATTCTTATATAGAAAAAATTAATGAGGTAATAGATCCTTTAATATGTTCTAAAACATATATAGATTTTAAGTATAATTCTATGATTAAGTTACCTTCTGTTCCAAGAGGAAGCAGTGAAGAGGCTAAAGCGATTAAGGCAACTTTATCTGATTTAATTAAGAAGGTTAGTGAACTTACTAAATATAAGTCTGAAGATGAAATTAAAAATTCTATTTTGATGACTAAGGATTATGCGACTGTTATTATAGAAATTCTTTTAAAACTTGAAACAAAAGTTAATGAGTTTAAATATAAAAATGAGGCTTATGAATTTACTGATATCGCCAAAATGGCGATAAGTATTTTAGAAAAGCATGAGGATGTTAGAGAAGAACTTAAAGATAAATATAAGGAAATTTTGATTGATGAGTATCAAGATACTAATGATTTACAGGATTTATTTATTTCTTATATTTCTAATGATAATGTTTATATGGTTGGCGATGTTAAACAGTCTATTTATCGTTTTAGAAATGCGAATCCTTTGTTATTTAAGGGTAAGTATGATAAGTATTCTAATAATGATGGCGGAATGAAGATTGATTTGAATAAGAATTTTAGATCACGCAGGGATGTTACTGAAAATATTAATTTAATTTTTAATATGATTATGGATGATGAAATAGGTGGCGCTGATTATATAAGTAGTCATCAAATGGTTTTTGGCAATACGGCTTATGATAGTGTGAATAATGAGGATTATTCGATGGAAATTTTGAATTATGAAATGCCTGATGATAAGTATTTTTCTAAAGAAGAAATTGAAATATTTATGGTGGCTAAAGATATTTTAAATAAGGTTAATAATCATTTTAAGGTTATGGATCAAGATACTTTAAAAGAACGTGATATTACTTATGGTGATTTTGCGATTTTAATGGATAGGGCTACTGCTTTTGAAAAGTATAAAAAGGTATTTGAATATCTTAATATTCCACTTACTATTTATAGGGATAAGAGTGTATCTGATTCAGTGGATATTTTACTTATTAAGAACTTGTATAATTTAATTATTTCTATTAGTGAAAAAAGGTATGATACTTTATTTAGGTATTCGTTTATGTCTATTTCTAGATCATATTTGTTTAATATGCCTGATGATGAAATTTTTAGAATTTTTAAAGATAATAAGTTTTATGAAACTGAAATATTTGAAAAGTGTAAAAAAATTTCGGATGAATTAGATATTCTTAGTAATAAGGAATTATATGACAGAATTATTTATGATTTTGATTTTTATAATAAGATAATAACTACTGGAAATATTGATAATCATTTAGTTACTTTGGAATCTATAGGTAAGATTGTTTCTAATGTAAGTAGTTTTGGTTATACACCTAAGGAATTTTTAGAATATTTAAATGATATTTCTGAGGAGGGGCTTGATATTAAGTTATCTTTAAATAAGGATTCTAGTAATTCGGTTAAGATTATGACTATTCATGCTTCTAAAGGTCTTGAATATCATGTGTGTTATTTCAGCGGTCTTTATAAGAAATTTAATATTGATGATTTAAAAAATAAGTTTTATTTTTCTAATGATTATGGTATTTTGATTCCTTATGTGGATAAGGGACCTAAAAATACGATTTTAAAAACTTTATTTAGAAATAAATATATTCGTGCGGAGGTATCTGAAAAGTTAAGATTATTTTATGTTGCTTTAACTAGAGCACGTGAAAAGATGATTATGATTTGTGAACTTAAACCTAATATTCTTAGCTTTAAAGATAATGGAATTATTAATGATGAGGTACGCAGTAAATATTTATCTTTTAACGATATGTTATCTTCGGTATCTGATTATATTGGTAATTATGTTAGAAATGTAAACATTAATGATTTAGGTCTTACTAAAGATTATAATTTAACCAAGAAAGCTAATTATAAGGAAAGTCTTGAATTAACTGATGATGTTATTTTTGTTAATGAATATGAAGGTGAGGCTAAGGAAATTATTAATAAAAGATTTTCTAAGGATAATCATGGTTTATATTCTAAGGCGGAATATAATAATATTAATTTGGGTTTACAGATGCATTCGTTATTTGAACTTATTGATTTTTCTAATCCTGATTATAGTGGTGTGGATGATTTTAAGAAGTTTAAAATAGAAAAATTTATTAAGTCTGGTATTTTAGATAATTCTATTAATTTATATAAGGAATATGAATTTGTTTATGAGGTTGATGGTAAGTCTATGCATGGGTTTATTGATTTATTGATTGAATATGAAGATAAATTTGCGATTGTTGATTATAAACTTAAAAACACTACTGATGATGCTTATTTGAAACAATTAAATGGTTATAAAGATTATATTATGAGTATTAGTGGTAAGCCAGTGGACACTTATTTATATTCGATTATGGATGAAAAACTTGTTAAATTAAATTAAAAGTCGCAAAATATGTGGGAAAATATCTAATTTTGTCTAAAAAGTCACTGTTTTTTAGAAAAATAGTGACTTTTTTATAAAAATATGATATATTTTTACTGAAGGAGGGGTTATTATGGTACCTTTTGAGGCAAAAAAAATGCCTATTGATTATAAGATGGATAAGGAATTACTTAAACTTATATCGGAGGCAAATGATAAATATGGTCAGTATAAGGCTTTATTGAATAATGTAGATTTTGATTCAAAATTTTTCTTGGATTCAATTTTGCTTAGTGAGAGTTTAAAATCAACACAAATTGAAGGAACTCAGATTTCACAAGATGAAATGTATTATTTAAAATATATGGGCAAAACTGATGAAGCAACAGAAATTGAAAATTTAAAAACAGTTATTGAATTTGCTGATGGGAAAATTGCTGAAGGACAGCAAATTAATTTAAAATTAATTAATGATATGCATAAAATGTTACTTAATAGTGTACGAGGTGCTGATAAAACTCCGGGGCATATTAGAACTACTCAAAATTGGATAGGACCTAGAGGTGTTGGTATTGAGGGAGCAACGTTTATTCCTCCTGTACCAGAAGAAGTACCAATTTTACTTGACAATTTATTTGAATATATGAATGATCGTTTTATTGATCCTATTTTTGTTAATTTGGCTATTTCTCATTCACAGTTTGAAACAATTCACCCATATAAAGATGGTAATGGACGTCTTGGAAGGGCTTTAATTCCAATTCAATTGTCTTTACTTGAGGAAGAAAAGCCTATGTTATTTTTATCTGAGGTGATAGAATTATATAAACCTTCTTATCAAAGAAATTTAACAGAGAGTCGTAAAGGAAATATGCTTGGTTTTATAAAGTTCTTTTTACAATGTGTTATTGAGCAATGTAATTCTTATATTTATAAGATTGAAAAAATAAAACAAATTTACAAAGATGATATGGCTTTAGTATCAGAAATTCAAGGTGCTTCTATTTATAAAATTATGCCGGTAATTATGAAAATGGTTGTTTTTACCAAGAAAGAGGTTAGGGAAGCATCGGGTGTATCAGAAAATGTGACAGGTAATTTAATCAATAAATTGGTTGATATGGGAATAGTTGTTAAGGATGATACTATCAATAAACGAGGTTTTAAATATAAAAAAATATATAATGTTTTTGTCGGAAATGAATTTTAATTTTTATAACCTATAAAGGTAATATCTTTGTAAGATATACCCTTTTTTAGTTTACACAAGCAAAAAAGTGTCAAATAATGATATAATGTGGATGAAGGGTGGTTAATATGAAGTATGATGTTGTAATTATAGGGGCAGGACCTGCTGGTTTATTTACTGCTTATGAACTTATAACTAAAAATCCAAAGTTAAATATATTATTATTGGATCAAGGCAGATTTGCTGATAAAAGAACTTGTCCAATGAAAATAAATAAAGAATGTGTTAATTGTAAGACATGTAGTATATTATCTGGATATGGCGGAGCAGGGACTTTTTCTGATGGAAAACTTAATTTTATTCCTAAACTTGGTAAGAGTGATTTGTTTAAATATATGGATGAAGAAACTGCTAATAAGTTAATAGATGATTGTGAAGATATTTTTACTAAATTTGGTATGGATAGTGATGTATATCCATCTAATATGGATGAGGCTTTAAAAATTAAGAGTAAAGTTTCGTTAGTTGGTGCCCGTTTATTGCTTATTAAACAAAAACATTTAGGCAGTGATCATTTACCTAAATATATTCAAGATTTTACTGATTATTTGGTTGATAAAGGTGTAGAGGTTAAGGAATTAACTCAGGTTTTAGATATTCACAGTAAAAAGAAAGAATTACATGAAGTTATATGTAAAGCAAGTGGCAAAGATATAACTTATGAGGCTAGAAAAGTTATTGTTGCACCTGGAAGAACTGGGGCTAAATGGATTCAAGAACTTGCAGATAAGTATGAGATTCCTTATTTATCTAAGAGTATTGAAATTGGTGTTAGGGTTGAAGTTAGAAAAGAGATTATGGAACAAATCTGTAATGTAATTTATGATCCAACTATATTTATTAAAACTGATACTTATGGCGATGAAATCAGAACTTTCTGTACTAATCCTGGGGGATTTGTGGCCAAAGAGAATTACTATGGATATATATGTGTTAATGGGCATGCTTTAAAAGAAGTTAAGTCTAATAATAGTAATTTTGCTTTTATTAGTAAAGTTAATTTAACTGAGCCTGTTACTAATACTCGTGAATATGGTGAAAGTATTGCGCGTATTGCAAATGTACTTGGTGATGGGAAACCTATTATTCAAACACTTAAAGATTTAAAAAATGCTAGACGTAGTGAATGGCATCGTATTGATAAAGGATTTATTACGCCAACATTAAAAGATTGTGTTGC
>CAMYRF010000017.1 GCA_947296775.1 uncultured Mycoplasmatota bacterium | reverse complement strand
ATCAATGGCTCTATTGATTATATCGCTTGGTACTTGTTCTTTTTTTGCTTTATCAACTAATCTTTTAAGTGCACTGTTACTTTCAAATTCAGTTCCTCCGTTTTTAGCGGCTTGATATATTTCTTTAGCGTACATTGAATATAGTTTTGCTTTTGCAGCTCCTGTTTTTTGAATACTTGCTTTTCTTACTTCATAAGCTCTTCCCATTTAAATCATCCTTTCTGTGCTTTTGCAAGTGCATCTTTTGCAGCTTCTTGCTCAGCGGCTTTTTTTGAATGTGCGGTTCCAACTCCATAAGTAATATCGTCAATAATTACTTCGACTGTGAATTTTTTGTTATGTGCTGGCCCACTTTCGTCAATTAGTTTATATTCTAGACTTCTTTTGTCGGTTTGAACGTATTCTTGAAGGGCGGATTTGTAGTCATCAAAGAAATCTATTTCGTGATTTTCGATATATGAAATTACGTTATCGTTAAAGAATTTTCTAGCTACTTCTATTCCTTGATCTAAATAAAGTGCGCCTAAAAATGATTCGAAAATATCGGAAACGATGGCTTTTCGGTATTTTCCTCCACTTTCTGCTTCTCCTTTTCCTAGTTTTAAATATTCATTAAGTCCTAGTTTAGTGGAATATTCGTAAAGTGCAGTTTCACAGACATAATGCGCTCTTGTTTTGGTCATTTTTCCTTCATCAATGTTTTTAGTATTGTAAAGATAGTCACTCATTAGAAGTTCTAAAACGGCATCTCCTAAAAATTCTAACCTTTCGTAACTTTCTAAATTGTGTTCATTAGCATATGATGTATGTGAAAGTGCAGTTTCATATAAACTGAGGTTATTTGGTTTTATTCCTAAATTATCTAATAATTTCATCAAATCACTCCTAATAGATTATATCATATTTCGTTTTATTTTAGAAGAATTTTATTTGGAGTTTATTTTACTTTTTTATTTAGTTTTTTTAAAGTCTTTTTCTTAGGATAATTTATATATTCTTCAGTAATTGATGTTAAATAACTTTCTTTGTTTTCGGTGACTAGGTTAAAAATGATTGTTATTTGATTAGTGTTTAGCCCTAATTCTTGTAAAAATATTGTCAAGCTTTCTAAGCTATGATTGTATGTCATTTGAATTATTTGTTTATTTGCTTTATATATTTTGTATGCTTCTAGATAATCTTCAGTTAATTTATTTATTTCTTCTTCGTCGATTATGGTTATGGCACTTTCAGGCTGATTTTGATAGTTGACTTTAGCTGCTTGTAATTGTTCATCTTTAATCACCTCATAGCCATTTGGCATTGTATTGTTGTTGTGTTCAATAATCTCTTCTAAATAATCAATTTGTTTTTGAAGTTCAAGGTTGTTTTTTATTTCTTTTGTATATGTTTTATAAATTGTGACCAATGCGATCAAAGAGCCTGTGAATGTTACTGCTGATAGTGGGAATATGGTAACTAAAAATGGTAAACTGCCAATCATGAAAAAACTACTAACATTTATTGGAATATTATATTTTTTGTTAATTTCTTCTTCACTTTGGTAAATTGCTCTAAGATCTTTTATTTTTTCTTTTAATGTAGTGTTTGCCATTTGCAAGGTTATTTTTTTTATATATTCTGGGCTATGGGCAAATTGTCTAAAAATGGTATCACCTTTTTTGGTTTTACTAATAATGTGATCTTTGCCGTCTTTTGTTATGATGATTTTTTGCATATTTAACTCCTTTTGCTAATTTTGTATCTAATATTATATACATATTATGGGTGTTGTCAAATTATTTTACTTTTAGCTGGTGTAAAATAGTTTTGGGATTAGGTATACAAAAAGGAAGGCTCTTTGATAAAATGTAATTGTTAAAAACACATTTGAAAGGAGTCTTCCTATGGACATTAGATCAGAAAATTATGAAAAAATCTTAAAAAATGATATTTAATCAATTTTCTTCAAATTTAAAGAAAGAACTAAACAAAACAAATAATGCTAATAAAGTATACAATTATATTGATTTATTATCTAGTTTAGATAATTCTTTATGTGAAATAGCCAAACAAAGTTTAGTTACTATTTTTGAAACTATCGATAAATCATATTCTAATTCTATAGAAAGAAAAAGAAAATATCATATTAAAGCCCACCATAATTGTTATTTTTGATGGGATTAATAAAAAACTAAGACGTTCTTTAAATAATCAGCGGATATTTACCGGATTTAAAAACAATAAATTCTTAGAAGAGGCTTTAGATTATTTATACTATATTTATAATTTAGATGAAGTTAAAACATTTTCATTATGGGTGATGGTGCGAAATGGATTAAAGCTTTAAAACCTCATTTTAAAGCAAATACTAATGCTAATACTAATATTATTTTTGCTTTATTGGCTTCTAATGATTTTGAAGAGACAATCAGAAATGCAGTTTCTTTTGGTGGTGATACAGATACAATTGCTTGTATTGCTGGAAGTATGGCTGAAGCATTATATGGAATTCCTAACGAATTACGAGAGGCCGCTATTAATAAGCTTCCTGATGAATTTAATGAACTTTTAGATAAAGGATATTCTAAAGTTAAAGTACTAAAAAAGTAAGTTAGAACTTACTTTTTATTTTAGAAATTTTTCTCTTATTTTATCAATATAATCAAATTCATTCATTCTCAGACAGGTTATTTTTTTATCACTAATTTTAGTTTTTACATAAGTTACATCTGTATAAAATTCTGGTTTGCCATCTACTATAACTAACAAATCGTTGTTTTTTTCATATCTAGGTTCAATTGTTATAATATTGTTTTCTGGAAGAATAATTGATTGTTTTAAACTTCTATATACCCTATTTACTAATGGGGCGATTGGCGAAATTTGAACACAGTTAATATCAAAGGCAACCATGGCTCCTTCTAATGAAGCATTATATGCAGTTGACCCTAATGATGTTGATACTAATAACCCATCACCTGCAAATTCTTCTAATAATTTATCATTTACTTTTACAATTAAATGTGTTGTTTTAAATTTATTATCTCTTACAACTATTTCATTTAATGAATAACAATTATATTTATTATTGTTTGTGGTAATCTCTGTTTGTTGTAAAGCAATTTTTTCTGTTTTAAATCTATTATTATTTAGATTATCTACAAAGTCCTCTAAATTTTCTGGATTTATATCTTGAAGAAAACCTAATGTTCCTGTATTTATACCTAAATAGTATGTGTTTTTATCAAAATTAAGTTTATGAACTGTACTTATAAATGTTCCATCACCGCCAATAGCTATGGCTAAATCACTTTTATTATCAGTTATTTCAAAGTTATTTTTTTTTAGAAGTGTTTCTAATTTTATTTTTGTTTCAATTGATTTTTGGTCATCATTAGCAATTATTTTTATTTTATTTATTTTTCGCATTTTTGTATTTAAACAGTGCGGATGGTCTATGTCCGCCTCCAGTTTGTACTTTATCTGTTTTTTCTACTTTATTACTAATGATACGTCTGAAAGCAGGGTCTAGTAATTTTTTGTTTAAAATAACTTCATATACTTGCTGTAATTCTCCTAAAGTGAAATATTTAGGCATCATATTAAAAACAATATCAGTATATTCTATTTTATTTTTAAGTCTTTCTATTCCAGTAGCAATTACTAGCGCGTGATCGAATGCTAAATCATTATTTTTTGTTACTTTTAATTTATCTTTACCATCTATTTTTACTTTTTTATATTCTAGACTAATATGTGTGTTTTCTTTACTATCTAATGTTATATTGAGTTTTTTTTCGTCTTCTAATACAGTTATGTTAAACCATGATGCATTAGGTGCGAGTTTATCTTTTAGCATGTTTTTATCTACTAAAGCCATATAAGCGGTTGAAACAATGCGCATTCTAGGGTCTCTATCAATACTACCAAAAGTATATAGTTGTTCCATATAAATATCATGTAAGTTTGTTTCCTTGGCGAGTATTCTTTTAGGACAGTTTTCAATATCTTCATCAATATTCATAAAACCACCTGGAAGGCACCATTTGTCTTTAAATGGATATGTATCTCGTTTTACTAATAGTACACTAAAGTGTTTCTTACTTAGCTTACGATAATTAGTCTCTTCTTCTTTTGAAACGCTGAATAATAGAATATCTGTAGTAAGTGATAATCTATCAAATTTGTTTGGATCATAGTCTTTTAAAAATTCTGCTTCATTTTTATACATGAAATCACCTCTTATTTATATTTTGATTATATCAAATAGTGGTTAATGTGACAATATTATTCATTATATAGATGGTATTTTTGGATATAGTTTATTGTTTTTTTATTTAAATATAATTTTAGATTTTCTTTTTTTGTTTTTCTTACATCTGTAGATGAAATTGGTTTTACTATAATATCAGCATACATTATATTACTATCTTTAGGGGTTTGTTTATTTCTTGGAATACCTAATATTTTATAATTGTTTAATATATATTTATATTTTTTCCATGTGGTTATTTGTCTTATATTATCAGCACCAGTTATAAAATATATTTCATCATTTTTATATTTATTTTGAAAATAATCTAATGTTTGGTATGTATATATAACTTTATTTTGGTTTTCAAAATCCGATATAATTATATTTTTGTTTTTAAAAACTAATTTTAACATATTGTATCTATCTTGAAAGTCTATAAGCCCGTCTTTTTTATAATAATTACCAACTGGAACGATTATTATTTTATCTAAATATTTTCTTTTTAAAAGTTCTTTAACTATTTCTATATGACTTAAATGTACTGGATTGAATGCCCCACCATATATACCTATTTTCATTGTCTTTCTATAGTTATAATTCCTTGTTTATGCTTGTTATTGTTATGTAAAGTTTCAATTATTTGTTTTGAACTTTTATTTATTGGTTTTCTATTTAAATAATCTTCAATTTCTTTATATGTAACGCCTAATTTTTCTTCATCTGTTTGTTTACTAAGCCCATCACTTGGCGTTTTATATAATACTTCTTTGGGAACATTTAGATACTCGCCTATTTTTATAACTTCAGAAACTGTGTAATTTGCAAGGACATTAATGTCACTCATTCCATCGCCACCTTTAGTAAAATAGCCAACATATATTTCACATTTATTACCAGTTCCAGCAACTAAATATGGTGCTTTTTTTATTTCGGTAAATAAGGCGGAAAAATAATATAAGGTAGCCATTCTAAGTCTAGGTTTTAAATTTATATCACCATTTTCTGTTCTATTTTCTTTTAAGTTTTCTTTAAAGGTATCAAATATATTTGTTAAATCAAAATTATATAGTTCAAATCCAAAGTAATCACTTATTATTTGGGCATCACTTTTATCTTTTTGCTTTGAATGACATGGCATTGTAATTCCAATAACATTTTCCTTACCTAATGCTTTAGTGAAAAGAGCACTTACAACAGCACTATCTTTACCACCACTAATACCGATAACTACTCCTTTTAAATTGTGCTTTTTATAGTAGTTTTTTATAAATTGGATGGTTTTGTTTGTTTCTTTCTTTGGATTAAATTCCATACTTTTTCCTTCTTTCATATACTTTTTGTAGAGTAATTATTGAACTTGAGCCTACTATTAATCCTTGATCTAACATTTCTTTTGTGTCGTTAAGATTTACCTCAAAGTATTCTATATATTCACTTTCGTCTAGGTTTTGATTTTGTGATTTTTGGCAGTCAGTGGCTATGAAGCAATGATTGATAGCAGCAGAGCATCCTGGATCTCCATGATATTTTAAAATGTATTCTAACTGTTTATAACTATATCCTGTTTCTTCTAGAAGTTCTCTTGTAATAGCAAGTTCTGGATTCTCACCTGGTTCTATATAACCGGCTGGAAGTTCAAAACCAATTGTTAGGGGTGTAAATACTCTGGGCTGTGTGACTAATAGAATTTTCCCTTGATTAGTGATTGGACATGCGGTAACTACACTACCATCTGAATTCCCCCTTAGAATTTGCTCTCTTGTAATTTTTAAACCATTATTTAATGTGATATTAAATGTTTTTATTTTTATAAAATGATGTTTTGGGGAAGATATTTCTTCTTTGGTTTTTGTTTTGAATTCATTTATGATTCTATCTATAGTTTGCTTTGTTTGGGCTTCCATATTCCCTCCTTTTCTATTTTTTTAATTGTTTTACCATTTGTTTTGGAGTATTATCATAATGCTCCCACAATAAGTCTTCTAATGAATGATTTTCATTTATTATGCCACACCTATCAAGTTTTTCTTTTGAATCATATAACTTTTGATAAAAATTTACAATTTCATCAAATGGTATTATTTCTTCTGGTATATAAAGCGGATCTGGCCATTCACGTTTATTTATATAGTGAGTAATTCCGGCAATTAGTTTTTTTTCATCAATTAACTTTTGCCATAACTCAGGACTATAATGTGTACTTCTTGACCATTCATGAGGTTCGCGGCATAATACACATAGTGCGTGATTACCTTTAGCAGCATATATGGGATGCGGACATTTATATTGTTTTAATAGATTATATCTTTTTTTATCGCATTCATGGATTTTGGGTGATGTTTTTTCTTTAATTTCCTTATATTGGTTTTGTAATTTTATATATTCAGCAACTTCATCTATATCTTCTAATTCTCTTAAGCGGTCTAATATTCTATGACATTCTTCCTTAAAAGGTTTGAGTTCAGAAAGGGCTTCTTTTTCTATTTCATTATAAATTTCTAAGGTTAATTCTGTTTTTTTTGGTTTAATTAATAAATTTCTGAATATTTCTCTTTCTTCTCCTGTTATAATAATAACATTAGCCATAAAATTACTCTCCTTTTTTATCTTTTAATTGTTTTACCATTTGTTTTTTTCTTGTAAGCACTTTTTGTGATAAATCAACATAATGTTTATGTGGTTTATCTAATCTTCTTATTTCGGGATAAAGTGTTTCCATTTCTTTATTACAGTATTCTCTTTTTTCGGTTACTGCTGAATCATCATATACTTGATCTCCATTTATAAAAACTGGAACTTGTAATTCTCTTACTTTATAGTTATTTATTGTAGTTTGATTTAGTTCATTTAATGGATCTACTAATGTATAGCTATCTTTATCTATTTCTTCATCATGGTTTGCAATTACATCGCCTAGGGCATAGCCTGTTTCATTACTATAGAATCTATATACTTTTTTATAACCTGGATTAATTGTTTTTGCAGCATCATCACTTATTTTGATTTTAGGCATAATTTTACCATTTTCTTCTATGGCGACTAACTTATATACACGGCCTACTCTTTCTTTTGGCGCGGCTATATTATCACCAGCACCGATACTATCAATTGGGGCACCTTGCATTAATAAACTTTGAAGTGTATGTGGATCTATTCCATTTGATACACAAATTTTTGTATCTTTATATCCGGCTTCATCTAACATTTTTCTGGCTTCTTTTGATAGATACGCTAGATCTCCACTATCAATTCTAATTCCTTTAAAGGGATAACCTTTTGGAGTTAAATATTCGTTGGCAACTCTTATGGCATTTGGAATACCGCTTCTTAAGGTATCGTAGGTATCTACTAAAAATACAGTATTATCAGGATATGTTTTAGCATATTTTAAGAATGCTTCATATTCGTTTTCGGCCTCAGTTACTAAACTATGAGCCATTGTTCCCATTATTTTTAGGTTATATTTTTGTCCTGCTAAAACATTTGAAGTCCCTACGCAACCACCGATTATAGCACATTTACTGGCAAGGACAGCGGCTTCTATTCCATCTGCTCTTCTAGCTCCAAATTCCATAATTGGCAGTTCTGGTTTTATATCTGTCATTCTTTTGGCAGCAGTTGTAAATTTGATTTCGGCATTTAAATATGAAAGTAAGGCAGTTTCTATTATTTGGGCTTCTATCATATTGGCCTTTACGGTTAAAACTGGTTCGTTTGCGAATACTGGGGTCCCATCTGGAATCATATAAATATCGCCTGTGAATTTAAAGTTTTCTAAATAGTTTAAGAATTCTTTGGTAAATAAATTTGTACTTTCTAAATATTTAATATCTTCTTTTGAAAAGTGTAAGTTTTTTATATACTCTATTATTTCAGTGCATCCTCCCATAATGGCATATCCACCTTCAAATGGTATGGTTCTAAAGAAACTATCAAAATAGGATATTTGGTTTCCTCCGTTATTTTCAAAATAGGTTTGGGCCATTGTAAGTTCGTATAAATCAGTCATCATTGTTTGATTCATAAATATCATCTTCTTTCTTTTTAATTTTTTATTAATAACAGCTTTTAAAAATTAACGTGTTAATACTTTTTGAATATCCTTTGGCATTTTTGTATTAACACCTGCTTGTTTCATTAAAGTAAAAGCCATATTGTTATATTCTTCTCTTTCGTGGATATTTGGAATATGATAGGTATCTACTAAATCTTGTGGGACTACTACTTCTACATCTTTATCTTTTTGATTAAAATAATTAATAAGTGGTATGGCAGCATTTAATACGCATATATCTGTGCAGCACCCTGTAATTATTAATCTTTTTAAATTTTTTAGTTTTTCTAAATCATCTAGAAAATTTGGAGCGAATATCACACTTGTTGAATTTTTTAAGTATCCTCTTGTTTGATTTTCATATCTAATTAGTTCATCTACTAACATTGCTTCAGAAGTTCCTGTTATACAATGAGGAGGAAAATCTTTGAATTCTTTAGATTGTTCATTATGGCTTTCTTTTACAAAAGCCACTTCTCCTTTTGAATTTCTCATATAATATTCGATTAATTTTTTTTGTAAGGGAATTAATCTACTTATATAAGGGTCTGCTAATGCACCTTCTTTGACGAAACCATTTACCATATCTATTACTAGTAAATAGTCTTCAATTTCTTTTAAGTCTTTGTTCATGTTTTCTCGCTCCTTTCTTTTTAATATTTTGTTAATAACATGGATTAAAAAATAATTCGTGTTATATTAATATTTTATGCACTTCTTCAGTTGTTATTAACATTATATTAATAACACAGTAAGTTGTCAAGTTGTTTTTTAAAAAAAATACAGATTTTTTTCTGTATTTAGTTTTGCGTACTTTCATAAATTAATAAAAGTTGTTTTATATTTTATATAAATTAATTTTACTTTTAATTGTATTTTTAGTATAATGGTATTTATGAAAAGAATATTAATCTGTTTGATTAAAATTTATCAAGCTATTCCTGGACCTTGGCATAGTACGTGCAGGCACATACCTACTTGTTCTAATTATGCAATAGAAGCAATTAGTTATTATGGAGGTTTTAAAGGTAGTTTGATGTCTATTAAAAGGATTTTAAAGTGTAATCCTTGGGGAACTTCTGGTTATGATCCAGTTATTAAGGAGGATAAAAATGTTAAAAAAAATAATTAGTATTTTGGGGTCTTTGGTTATTTTATTTACTTTGGCTGGTTGTAATATTAAACGTGATACTATGGATGAAATTGATATTTATACTACTAGCTATCCTATTGAATTTATTACTAAACGTTTATATGGTGATCACAGTACTATTCATAGTATTTACCCTGATGGTATTGAAATTAATGATTATAAATTAACTAATAAACAAATTAAAGATTATAGTGATAGTGATTTATATATTTTTAATGGTTTAAGTAACGAAAAAGATTATGTTACTAAAATGAGAGAAAATAATAAGAATTTAAAAATTCTTGATACTACTTTATCAATGGAATATTTAAATGGTCCTGAAGAATTATGGCTTGATCCTTCTAATTTGCTTATGATGGCTCAAAATATAAAAACTGGTTTTAAGGAATATACTAACAATTATTATTTAAATAATGATATTCAGGAAAATTACGAAAAATTAAAGGTGGAGGCTTCTAATTTAGATGCGAAGATAAAACAAACTGTGTCGAATTCAGATGTTAAAGCGATTGTTGTTTCTGATGATTTATTTAAATATTTAGAAAAATACGGTTTAACAGTTTACTCTTTAGATCCCGATACAGTTACTAGTAAAACTATTGGTGATGTTAAAACATTAATTGATAATGGTGATATTGATTATATTTTTGTTAAAGAAAACGAAGACTTAAACAAAACTCTTAAGGATATTGTTGCAGAAACTGGCGTTGAAACATTATCTTGGCATACTCTATCTAATATTACTGAATCGCAAAGAAGTGCGAATGAAGATTACTTTAGTTTAATGAATGATAATGTTGAAATGTTAAAAAACGAACTATATAATTAGTTCGTTTTTTTATTATTTAATTAATTATTTGATATGGATTCTTTTCAGACCCATCTTTTGATAATAATATATCAGCAGTTATATAA
>CAMYRF010000016.1 GCA_947296775.1 uncultured Mycoplasmatota bacterium | reverse complement strand
CTCTATCACATAGGAGCTTCTCTAAAAGACTTAGGTAAAAAATGTTTCGCTATAAGTAAAATGGATTCAATATATATTAAACACATATTGGAAAACATAAACGTAAAGATAATTGATTTTTCTAATATAATATAATATAAATAGGAGGGGATATTATGGATAAATCATCGGTTTAAGCCTCTAAATAAAAACCAACTATTTTAAATAGTTGGTTTTTTGTGAAAAAATGCAACTTTTTTCATTTTCTTGCAGGAATTTAGCCTATAAAAACCGTATATTATAATTGAGGGGCATTTTAATAATTATAGTAAAAGGAGGTGTATAATGACAGATATAATTATTAAAGAAAAGGATATAAAAGATATGATATACGAAGTTAGAGGCAAACAGGTGATGTTAGATAGTGATTTGGCTAAGTTATATCATTGTAAGAATGGTACAAAAGAGATAAATCAAGCAGTTAAAAATAACCCAGATAAATTTCCGGAAAGATTTTCTTGGAAACTAAGTGATAAAGAAAGTGAAAATCTTTTGGTCAAAATTTTTGACCAAAAAGAAACAAGAGGTGGAAAATATAAAAATCCTAGAGTTTTTACAGAGCAGGGTGTAGCAATGCTTGCAACAATATTAAAGACTTCAGTAGCTACGAAAGTTAGTATAGCTATTATGGATGTCTTTGTAGAAATGAGAAAATTTATAAATAACAATGTTCATATATTTAATAGATTAACTAAAGTAGAGTATAAACTATTAGAAAATGATGAAAAATTTGACCTTTTATTTGATAAATTAGAAAATAATAAGGAATTAAAAGAAAAGCTATTTTATGATGGACAAATATATGATGCTTATAGTTTATTAATAAATATCATAAGAAAAGCTAATGATAAAATAATAATTATAGATAATTACATTGATAAAACTATATTAGATATATTAATATATAAGAATGAAAATGTAAAAGTAGAACTATGTACTAAAAATATAAAATCAAATTTAGACATAGAAAAATTTAATCTACAATATGCAAATGTAACAATAAAAAAAGTAAATAATTTTCATGATAGATTTATAGTTTTAGATAATAAAGAACTCTATCACATAGGAGCTTCTCTAAAAGACTTAGGTAAAAAATGTTTCGCTATAAATAAAATGGATTCAATATATATTAAACACATATTGGAAAACATAAACGTAAAATAGATAATTGATTTTTTTAATATAATATAATATAAATAGGAGGAGATATTATGGAAAAAATAGTATTCTAATCAATCATGATATAACTTTCTATCCAACTATTTAATAGTTGGTTTTTTTGTGAAAAAAAAGGAAAGTAACAATTACTTTCCTGTTTTCCACATATTACTAATATTAGAAGTTTTACGATACATAAAGTATAAAGGTGAGTTGGTAATTAGTTCAAAATCTCCTGCATATTCAACCGCCTTTGCATTAAAATTCATTTTAAACTCATTTAGGCCCTTATAAGGACTATCTTTTTGAATATTACTAATCCCACCTAAATTAAACTTTTTAAAGCCTAATTTAGAATATCTTCCCATTAATTTCCAAAGAAGTAAATGTTTCGCATTAAAACTTTTATAAGTTTTATCATAACCATCCATTACTAAATGAACTTCATCTGCCCATTTAATAACTAGAGCAGAAGATAAAATAATTCCATCTGGATGTTCCCTTAAATATTTAGTCGCAACAACAAGTTGCTTTTTATATTCTTCAAACATTTGGTCAACTTCCATTTTACGATTAATAAGTTTATCATTTTGACTATGTCCATGAATTAATTTTTGATTAAGTTCAAAACTAAGTTTTTCATACTTAGTATAAAGTTCCTGAGTTATTTTTAAATATTCAGTTGTATCTAATTTACTATAATAGAAATCAATTAAATTTTCCTTATCAAAAAATCTATATAATTCTTTAAAATAATCTAAATTTCTTGGATATTTATCCTTAGTGTGCAAATACAAATAATCCAAATGATTAACATTACCATGATAAACTTTAATACCATCACGGGTTGCTTTTCTAATTTTCGTTCTAAATGTTTTTTTAATATTCGCGAAAAGTTTTGTATAAGGTAAATCGATATTAACAATCGCCTCAAATCTTGGTTTTAAAGCTTCAAAATAATTATTGTAACCTAAATGATAAAAACCAATTTTTTTAAGTTGTTCAAATATTTGGTCATAATTAGGGTTAATTCCAACAACCATGTAATCATTATTATAAATCTTTTTAATAATTAAAGGACTAATTTTAATTGCCACAATATCCCTTTTACCTAAGAACTTTTTAACCATTTTAGAAAAAGTTTCCACTAAAGAAAAATCGTTATAATTAACTAAAAAACCACGAGGCGCAAAAGCATATTTAAAACCATTAATTTTACCAACCAAAATTAAACTAGCCGCTTTAATAACACCATCATCAATTAATCCTAAAAAGAAAGAATCAAAATTTTCTTCATTCATAGTAAACGCATATTCAGTTGTCTGATAAATTGAAGAAGGTTTAAAATGTTTACTAAAAGTTTTAAACTCTTCATTTGTAAGCTGTTTTAACTTCATAAATGCGCCTCCTTTCAAAAGATTACCACCTTATAATTATATCACAATCTAAAAAAATAAGCCATCAGTAAGACTTATTTTTCCAGTTTCTTATAACTATCACACATCGTAGCTTCTTTTTCCTTAGAATCAGCGCAATGACAAACCTTAATTTCATTTAAAACACACTTACAATCACCATCATGATGTTTACAATCCTTAACTGTGCATTTAATTCTAGAATTATCCATAATATCAAACCTCCATTAATATTATCAAACAAAAACTATAAAATATTCATAAAAAAAGATAAACCATAATATATTTATAATGGTGATAATATGGACAAGGTTGGAATACCACGAAGTATATTTTACTATTACTATGGAGATATATGGAAAAACTTTTTTGATTACTTAAAAGTTCCATATTTAATAAGCCCAAACACAAATAAAGAAATTATGGATTTAGGATTAAAACACGGTGGTGATGAAATGTGTTTAGCCTTAAAAACATATATAGGTCATGCCGTATATCTTAAAGATAAATGTGGTTATCTATTAATACCACGAATAGATAACTTTGGTTTAGAAAATCAAACATGTACAAACTTTTTAAGTACATACGATATAATTAATAATCTTTTTGATACAAAAATTCTAAACTATAATATAAACCTAAACAATAATGAAACCTTAAAAAAAGGACTTACAAAAATAGGAATAGAACTAGGTAAAACCAAACATGACATAAACAAAGCATATAAGTATGCCATAAATAAACATAAAGAAAAAAAAGCTAGAGAAATAACAATAAATAAAAATAAATTAAATTCAAAAAAAACCAAAATATTGTTAGTCAGCCATCCTTATAATACCTATGATGATTTAATCGGAAAAGATATAATTAAATATTTAGAAAAAGAAAATATTGAAGTCATTTTTAGTGATAAATTCGATGAAAAAATAACAAATAAATTAAGCGAAAAATTATCAAAAGAATTATACTTTAAATATTCAAAAGATAATATAGGCTCTATAGTATACGCCAAAGATAAAATAGATGGAATAATATTTTTATCAGCCTTCCCATGTGGGCCAGATTCACTAGTAAATGAACTTGTCATGCGTAAAATAGATATTCCATATATAAACCTAGTTTTAGATGGCTCGTCTACATTCACAGGAATAGAAACTAGACTAGAAAGCTTTATAGATATGTTAAAGGGGGGATTAAATGACTAAAATATCATTCCCACTTATGGGTGATTATCACATACCCGCAAACTACTTATTAAAAAACGTTTTAAAAAAAGAAATAATTTCTCCACCACCAATAACCGCAAAAACAATAGAAATCGGCTCTAAATACAGCCCAGAATTCGTTTGTACACCTTTTAAATATACTTTAGGTACAATGATAGAATCTATAGAAAAAGGCGCAGGTACACTGATTCAAATGGGTGGAGGATGTAGGTATGGCTATTACGCTGAACTTCAAGAAAAGATACTAAAAGATCTAGGATATGATATAAAACTAATAAATCTAGTTACCAAAGGAAAAACCGAAATAAAAAGAATTTATAAATTACTAAAACAAATAGATCCTAAATTTAGTAAATTAAAAGCTTTATATTATGGTTTTATAACTATAAAAATGGTTAAATACATGGATACAATAGATGAATATATAAGAGAAAATATCGGCTTTGAAATAGAAAAAGGTTCCTTTGAATATTTAAAAGAAAAATGCTTAAGCGATTTTAGTAAAGTAAAAAACTATAAAGAACTAAAAAAACTCTATAAAAAGTACACCAAACAATTAACAGAAATTAAAATAAGAAAACCAGATGACTGTTTAAAGATTGGAATAATAGGGGAGTTATACACAATAATGGAACCATTTTCAAATTATTTCTTAGAAAAAGAACTTGCCAAAAACAAATTAGAAATAAAAAGATTTACAAACGTAAATTACTTATTATTTGAAAAAGGAAAATCAATAAAACATTACTTAAAATATGTAAAAGAATATATCAAATATCAAATGGGAGCAGACGCCGCTGATAATATCGCAAGAACAAAATATCTTTGTGAAGAAGGATATGATGGAATTATTCATATTAAATCAGCCTTTTGTACACCAGAAATAGGCGCTATGCCAATAATAAACAAAATAGCTAATGAATATGAAGTTCCAGTATTATTCTTTAGTTTTGATGCCAATACATCAGAAACCGGAGTAAAAACAAGATTAGAAGCCTTTTATGACATGTTAGAAATGAGGAAGAGAAAATGAAAGATTGTTATTTAGGAGTAGATATCGGATCAATATCCACTAAAGGAGTAATCATTGATGACAATAATAAAATCATTGCCAAAGAATATATATGGACTGAAGGTAACCCTGTAAAAGCTGTAAGAAATCTTGTAAAAATACTGAAAGAAAAATTACCTAAAAACCATCAAATAAAAGGAATAGGCACTACAGGAAGTGCGAGAAAACTAATTGGATTAATGTTAAAAGCAAATATCGTAAAAAATGAAATAACCGCTCATGCTGTAGGAACACTAACTTACTATCCAAATGTTAGAACAATCCTAGAAATAGGTGGTCAAGACTCAAAAATAATTTTAATAAAAAATGGTATAATTACAAACTATGCCATGAATACATTATGTGCGGCTGGAACAGGCTCATTTCTTTCAAGTCAGGCAAAAAGGCTAGGCCTAAAACCAGAAGAATTTGGTAAATACGCATTAAAATCAAAAAATCCAGTTAAAATAGCTGCTAGATGTACAGTATTTGCTGAATCTGATTTAGTCCATAAAGCCCAAGTAGGTTATCCAAAAGAAGATATAATCGCAGGTCTTTGTAAAAGCGTAGTCCTTAACTATTTAAATAATGTTGGAAAAGGTAAAAAAATAGAAGCTCCAATAATTTTTCAAGGTGGAGTTTCTAAAAATGAAGGAGTAGTTAAATACTTTAAAGAAATACTAAACGAAGATATTATAGTAGATGAAAATAGTCATTTAATGGGCGCCATAGGAATAGCAGTACTTGCTAGAAAAAATAAAATAGGAAAAACATACTCACTAGAACTAGAAGACATAACCTTCGATACAAAAGCAACCGAATGTAATAGATGTTCAAATAACTGTGAACTACTAAAAATATATAGAAATAACGAACTAGTAGATTCATGGGGCAGTAAATGCGGCAAATTTTAAAGGATGCTTTTATAATATAAAATTAGCCAAAATACAAGATAAAATAAATAGTTTTAGTCCAGAATTAAAAAAGGCATATTATAGATATCTAATAAATGAATTTGGAATTTTATTTACCTTCCATTCTAATCGTATAGAAAGATACAGAAAAAGTTATGCAAGAATTAAAAGAAAAATACAATAACGAATGGAAAGATTTAACTGCCTTTGAAAAAGCAGTTCGTCTTCATATGGCAGTTATAAATATACATCCATTTGCAGATGGTAACGGTAGAGTAGCTAGATTGATTATGAATTAATTAAAAATAATTATCCCCCAGTTATAATTAATGAAAGGCAAAAATTATCATAGTATTCAGTAATTGAAGAAATAAACATGAATACAGATTATCAAAAATCACCATTTGAAATTGGAAATATTAAATTATTTAATGAAACAATCCAGCAACTATTCTATAATGACATTTAAAAATATGCAAAAATATTTTGAAACATCCAAATAAGGATGTTTTATAATGAAATAAAAAAGTATTTGACATAAAAACAATAATGGTGTATAAAATATATTAACGAAAAGGAAGTGGATTATGGCAAAAAACTTAGTTATAGTAGAATCTCCAACCAAAGTAAAATCAATTAGTAAATATTTAGGACCTGATTATATAGTATCATCAAGTAAAGGACATATTAGAGATTTATCAACCAAAGGTAAATTTGGATTAGGAGTTGATATAGAAAACAACTTCAAACCAGATTATAAAACAATAAGCGGTAAGAAAAAAGTAATCGACGAATTAAAAAAAGAAGCCAAAAATGTTGATAACGTTTTTCTCGCAACCGACCCCGACCGTGAAGGAGAAGCTATCGCATGGCACATTTATGATGTTCTAGGACTAAATGAAAACAATTATAGTCGTGTACTATTTTCAGAAATCACTAAAAAAGGTGTAACCGAAGGAATTAACAACGCAGGAAAAATCGATAAAGATTTAGTAAACAGCCAAGAAACAAGAAGAATCCTAGACAGAATAATCGGTTTTAGATTATCAAAATTAATTAAATCAAAAACAGATGGAACCAGTGCAGGAAGAGTTCAAAGTGTTGCTCTAAAACTAATCGTTGATAAAGAAAGAGAAATCGGGAAATTTATTCCAGAAGAATACTGGACAATAACCGCTAATTTCAAAGACTTCAGTGCAGACCTTTTTCAATATAAACATAAAAAAATAGAAGTAAAAAATGAACTAGAAGCAAATGAAATCCTAAATAAACTTACAAACGCCTTTGAAATCGAAAGTGTAGATAAAAAAGAAAAACAAAAATCCTCAAAAGCTCCATTTACAACCAGTACCATGCAACAAGAAGCATCAAGTAAACTAAGATTTGGCGCTAAAAAAACAATGTCAGTTGCTCAAAAATTATATGAAGGTATTGATCTTGCAAATGAAACCGTAGGTTTAATTACTTATATGCGTACCGATTCAATTAGACTTGCTGATGAATTTGTAAAAGAAACATATAACTTTATCGAAACAAAATATGGAAAAGAATATATAGGTAGAGTAAAGGTATCTAAAAAAACCGAAAACGTTCAAGATGCCCACGAAGCAATAAGACCAACAAGTATTACAAGAACGCCAGAAAGTGTAAAACCATACTTAAAAGACGATGAATTTAAACTATACCGTTTAATTTATTATAGAGCCTTAGCAAGCCTAATGAAAGAAGCTAAAGTAGAAGGTACAACTGCAATCTTAAACAATAATGATTATCAGTTCAAAGCAACTGGTCAAATAATAGTTTTTGATGGATACTTAAAAGCTTATAGTGATTACGAAGATACAAAAGATAATGTTCTTCCACCACTAGATACCTATAATTCAAAAATAATAGTTTCAAATGATATAACTAAAGACCAACACTTCACACAGCCACCTGCAAGATATACAGAAGCAAAACTAATCAAAGAAATGGATGAACTTGGAATCGGAAGACCTAGTACATATGCAACAATTATGGATAATATAAAAAATAGAGGATATGTAAACCTAGTAGAAAAGAAATTCGTTCCAACCGAAATAGGATTTGAAGTAACCGACAAACTTCAAGAATACTTTAACCATATAATAAATGTAGAATATACCGCAGGCATGGAAACAGATCTAGACAAAATAGCCGAAGGAAAAGAAATATGGTATGAAGTTCTAGATAACTTCTTTAAAGAATTCGAACCAGCTGTAGAAGAAGCTTTAGAAAAAATGCCAAAAAAAGAAGCAGAACAAACAGGAGAAGACTGCCCAGAATGTGGTCATCCATTAGTTATTAGAAAAGGTAAATATGGTGAATTTGTCGCATGTTCAAACTTCCCAGCTTGTAAATATATAAAACAAGAACCAAGAGAAGAAAGTATAATCTGTGACTGTCCAAACTGTGAAGATGGAAAAATAATTGAAAAAAGAAGTAAAAGAGGAAAAATATTCTACGGATGTAATAACTATCCAAAATGTAAAACCGCTTATTGGGATAAACCAATAGATGAAAAATGTCCAGAGTGTGGAAATATGCTTACCGAAAAAAATGGTAAAATAAAATGTAGTAGCTGCGATTATACAAAGTAGCTACTTTTTCTTTTGAAAAAAATTAACAAAAAGTTACAAAAAAATTGACTTTTATACCGAACGAATGTTATAATCTGATTAGACAGTAAGGGGGAGTTATATGTCAAAAATCAATGTGCAAAATATAGAAGTAGGCTATCAAGTTATAGATAATCAAGATTATATATGTTTAACCGATATGGCAAAACAAAAAGATGGCAGAATAGAGATTATTATCCAAAACTGGATGCGTAATAGAATGACTATTGAATTCTTAGGATTATGGGAAAAGATTAATAATCCTGAATTTAATCACATCGAATTCGATGTCTTTAGAAATGGAGCAGGGTTAAATAGTTTTTATTTGACGCCTACAATGTGGGCCGAAAAAACTAAAGCAATAGGAATTATAACTAAAAAAGGTAGATATGGTGGAACCTATGCACATAAAGATATAGCATTTGAGTTTGCTAGTTGGCTATCACCCGAATTTAAACTATATTTAATAAAAGAATTTGATAGATTAAAAACAGAAGAACAAAAACAGCTTGGTTGGAACATTAAAAGGAATCTTGCTAAAATCAATTATAGAATACATACTGATGCTATAAAGAAAAGTTTAGTTCCCCAAAAGTTAAATAGTAGCCAAGTAAATATTATATATGCAAATGAAGCAGATGTACTTAACATGGCATTATTTGGGATGACCGCGAAACAATGGAGAGATAAGAATCCAGGCAAAGATGGAAATATAAGAGACTATGCAGATGTAAATGAATTAGTATGTTTATCAAATCTAGAAAATGTCAATTCAATTTATATTAATGAAGGATTAAGTCAAAAAGATAGACTTATAAAATTAAATGAAATTGCCATTTCTCAAATGAAAATTTTAACACAGAATGCAATTAAACCATTAGAAAATAGCGCTGTAAAGTTAGACACAATTAAAAATTAAAAACAATTAATAAAATGTAGTAGCTGTGATTATACAAAGTAGCTACTTTTTCTTTTTGACAAAAATTATAAAACAAGTATAATAAAGGTAGAAATGGGGGAACGAATATGGCAAAAAGACAAAGACCAGCAGTAAAAAGCTTTAGTTTAACTTTATCCGCACCAGGCTTTAAGGCAGTAATAGAAATACCCAAAATGAAAAAAGGAACAACTAGTGTTGGTGGAGATCAAACATATTTAATGGCAATTGATAAATTTACTACACAATTTCAAAGTAAAGAAGAAATGCTAGACTATCTTATTCAAAATAATTTAGTAACAATCCCTAGCAGCGTTAGCTATAACCAAATATGTATCAAAATTGAACACACAAATAAAGAACATGACTATGGATCATTACCGGTTGCGTATAATGAAAACCAAGAACTAATAGATTTCTTGAATAATAATCAAATTGCTTCAAGCTTTGAACTTAGTAACCCAACTATTGAAGATTTTAAACAAACAATAATTAATAGATGGTCAAAAGGAATGTATCAAGCAGAATACCGTATGTATATGGAAGAATACAAAAACATAAGAAATCCATTTGGAAGAGACTTAAAATACACTTTAATAAAATTAGATAAACAAAGAAAATTCAACGAATTTCAAAATGGAAATCTTGCAATATCATCACTAAATCAATACCACAACATTCGCGCCCATCTTATAACAAAAAACACACTAGATAAAAAATTGCACGATATATATGAAAAATACGTAATATCATTTAATGAAAGAGCAGAATACACACGTGACAAAACAACAGAGCAAAGCAAAACAATTTCAAGATTAGAAATTATAAAAACACCAGAAGAAAAACCAAAAATAGAAAAAGAAAAGCCAATGCAAATGGCACTATTTACTGAAAGCTTATTTTTCGACGACCAAGAATCAGAAATATATAAAACAAGGTAACTATATCTAAGGAAAAAATTACCTTGTTTTTTTTTTTTTTTTGATATAGTGTATATTGTGGGAAGTAATTTTTGAACAAAGAAAAGGAAAAAGAAACAAAAAAAAAATATAAAAAAAAAAAGGTTTAGGT
>CAMYRF010000015.1 GCA_947296775.1 uncultured Mycoplasmatota bacterium | reverse complement strand
ACTTCCCAATAAACAACACAAAAAAAAAAAAAAAAAAACAAGGTAATATTTTCGAAAGATTACCTTGTTTTATTATTTAACTTTTCACAATTTATTTATCTTTTAATTCTTTTTTATAAGCGTAAGATAAATTATTGCCGTTATTAACTACTGAGTCACCCAGTTTATTTTCTAAATTCTTACGAGCAACTTTTGCTACATCGCCACCCGCTTTAGCTTTCAATTTAAACTGTCGACATTTTGTCGACACTTCACTTTTTTCTTCTTCCGACATCCTAGTTTTCAATCTGTACCAATAATCTCTTGGATTGGAACTGTCTGTTAAAGCCTTTATAACATCAACAACTGAAAAATAATAATCTTCTTTTTCCCCGTCCCATATACTCCTTATTTCATTACCTTCAAACAAATTAGTAATAGTTTTTAGTTTGTTTTCATTCATATTTATTCCACCTTTCTAAATTTTTATATAACAAAAACATAACAATATATTTATGTTATTTTCGTGGAATATTTAATAATTCTTTTCTCCCAAAAAAAGTAGGCATATGCATTATAACGTTTGTTCGTGTGCAAAATCAATAAAAAAACTAGTTAAAAACTAGTCTTACATATTCATTTGTTTAGCAACTTCTTCAGCAAAGTTTTCTTCTCTTTTTTCCATACCTTCGCCTACTTCAAATCTATACATAGATTTAATTGTTCCACCATTGTTTTTAACAAAAGTTTTAACGTTGATGTCACCATCTTTTACAAATGGTTGTTCTTCTAAACAAATTTCTTTATAAAATTTATTAATTCTTCCTTGAACCATTTTTTCAGCAATTTCTTTAGGTTTACCTTCATTCATTGCTTGTTCAGTTAAAATTTCTTTTTCTTTTTCTACTTCAGAAGCAGGTACTTCTTCAATTTTAACATAAGTTGGTCTCATTGCAGCTGCATGCATAGCAACATCTTTAGCAACTTCTTCACTAGCGTCAGTAACTACAGTTAAAACTGCAATTTTACCACCCATATGAATGTATTCACCAAATGCTTCATTATCTTCTTTAGTTACTTTTTCAAATCTTCTAAAACTTAGTTTTTCACCAATTTTAGCAGTTTTTTGAGTAATTAAATCATTTAAAGTACCTTCTTCACATGGAAGTTCTAAAGCTTCTTCTAAAGTTTTAACATCACTTTTAATGATAGCCTTTAATAAAGTATCTACCATACTAGTAAACTCTTCGTTTTTAGCAACGAAATCTGTTTCAGCATTTACTTCTAAAATAACTGCATCGTTACCATCTATTAAGATAGCAGCAATTCCTTCAGCAGCAATTCTATCTGCTTTTTTAGCAGCTTTAGAAATTCCTTTTTCACGAAGCCAATTTGCAGCTTCTTCAAGATTACCATTTGTAGCTTCTAAGGCTTTTTTACAGTCAAGCATTCCTGCTCCTGTACTTTCTCTTAATTCTTTAACTAGACTTGCACTAATCATGTTTTTTCCTCCTCTTATTTTTATTTAAAAAAGATGATTTAACATCATCTTTTAATTAACTTAAAACTTCAATAAGTTCAGCTTTTTTCATTGTAGAGTAACCTTTGATGTCTTTAGCTTTTGCCATTTCACGAAGTTCTGCTACTGTTTTAGTAGATAAATCTACTGTTTCGGCTTTTTTAGGTGCAGCTTTTACTTCTTTTTTCTCTTCTTTTACAGTTTCTACTTTTTCTGATCTTATTTCTTTAGCTTCTACTTTGTTAGATGATTTATTATATGGTTTTTTATCAAATTTACGGTCGTTATTTTTGAATCTTGGTCTTCTATCTTCTTTTCTTTTAACTGTTTCTAAAGCTTTTTGCATAATTTCTTCGCCTTTTTCATCTTTACGGTCGCTAACATAATCTACTACTTTTCCACCATTAGCTTCAACAATAGCGTTAGCCATAACACCAATAATTAACTTAACAGCTCTGATAGCGTCATCGTTACCAGGAATAACATAGTCAACCATATCAGGATCACAATTTGTATCAACAATACCAAATACTGGAATGTTTAATTTTCTTGCTTCTCTGATAGCAATATCTTCTTTGCTTGGATCAACAATAAACATAGCTTGTGGTAATTTGTACATATCTCTAATACCGCATAAAAGTTTATTTAATTTTTCATATTCTTTTTTTATTTTAACGACTTCTTTTTTAGGTAAACGGTCAAAAGTACCATCTTTTTCCATTTTTTCAATTTGTTCTAATCTTTTAACTCTTCTTCTAATAGTTTTAAAATTAGTTAAGGTACCACCTAACCATCTTTCATTAACATAGAATGAATCAGATCTTAAAGCTTCTTCTTTAGTCGCTTCTGAAGCTTGTTTTCTAGTACCTACAAATAATACTTTACCTCCATTAGCAGCTATTTCTTTTAAAGCATTGTAAGCTTCTTCAATTTTTTTAGCTGTTTTTTGTAAATCAATAATATAAATATCATCTCTAGCTGTAAAAATATATTCTTTCATTTTTGGGTTCCATCTTTTAGTTTGATGACCAAAGTGAACACCAGCTTCTAATAAATAATTCATTGACACTACTGCCATTTTATCTTTCCTCCTTTTGTTTTTTCCTCTGAATACTTCTAAGTTCACACCACCTCAAAAGGGCACTAGGCATGAAAATCCATATTCATGTAATTTAAAAAAGCCAATAACATTATACCATAATTATATGTTTTTACAACATTTTCTTGTGTTTTTTATAAAATAAAAGCAAGATTATTTTTTCTTGCCTTTATTTGTTTTTACTAATGTCCAAATTATTATTCCAGATATGATTATTACTGCTAGTCCAACTATCACTAATATAATTGGTGCATCTAATCCTGTTGATGGTACTTTTACTGTTTGTACATTATCACTTGCATTATTATCATTATTTTCATTTGAATTATTTTCATTAAAACTAACATCATTATCATTTGAAGTTAAATTAGTTACTGACGTTTCTAATACTGGTCTAATACTAGAACCATAGTTGTTTAAATCATTGTTTGTTGTATAATTAGGATCAGATAGAGTTATTCCAATTTTCCACATTCCTCCAGTACCAAGCGATCCACCTATAGCATATATATATCTGCCATTTTTTGTAATACTTTTTGTAAGCCACCTATTACCCTTATTTATTTGGAATAACCATGTAGGCGTATTTTCATTACCACTATAGTATAAATTACCATAATATACATGGTTTTCTTCATATTCCTTACGGCTTAAATAACCCAAATCATAAAATTCTTCAACTGTTGGAAGATCTAGTTTAAATGTACTTGTATCTCCACCAGATGCAGCTATTTTATCTTTATAATTTGAATAATTATTATTCAAAACAGAATATGCTGCAGAATTTTCAAACGCAACTGGAATATCACCATCACCACTAGCATTATAATTATAACGACTTTCACTTAACTCTTGAGATAATAATCTTACTGTTTTTCCGTCAATACCAATAATATTAAATTTAACATTATCAATTCCTCTGACACTCACTTCTTTTCCTATTAAATTAGAATTACCTTCAGTATAATTAATATTTGAAATAGAATATTCTTTACTATTTATTCCAAATATACTAATAATTCCTATACATAATACTACTAATACTAAATTAATTTTTTTCATAATACACTCTCCTACTATCTCATCATATCACATTTATTCTTTACTTGTCTATGATTATTTTATTATTATTATTATTATTTATTTTGTACCATTTACCTTCTTCTAATTTTATATTGTCTATCATTAAATTACTATCAAGTTTATCTATATAAAGATAATTATAATTTTTATTTTTTAATTTCTCTATACTATTAGTAATACAAGACATTTTACAATTTTCTGTTAATTTTATTGGTCTTAATAAGTAATGATATTTAGCATATTCATATTTTTGATAATTAGCAGAATAAATCATAACTTTATCATTTTCACTTAATTTAGAAATATGGTTTACAAATTCATTTCTATTTTTATCAGTATTACTATAAATCAAATTTGTTAAAGTTCCTGTTGGAATAAAGAATAAAATTATTATAAATATAATTGTTAATTTTTTAGTATTTTTGATAACAAGTGAAATAATTGTAAAGAATAATAAACCATTTAAGTAAATAATCGAGTATCTATCATATGATAATAATCCTAGTGCCTCTTCTTCATCAAAATTAAACATAAAGATAATTAGTAATCCAAACATATAAATAAACGCACCAATAATAAGTAATACTATTGATTTATAGTTTTTATTTTCATTTTTATAAATAAAATATATTATTAAAGCAAGTAACATTGTTAATGAAAAATAAGTAAGATTTAAAGGTTTTGTTAAAATTGATGTTGATGATAATGTACTGATAAATTTATCTTTAACACTTATTTGAAATTCGCTGCCATTTCCTATAAAAATATCTATTAAGGATTTTAATGTAAATGTTCCTTCATGACTTATCGCAATATTATTTAGATAAATCATTAAAGACCAAGATCCTTTAGCAATAATAATTGTTCCTAATAATAGCGCTAAAGTAATTAAATATCTTTTTTTATTTTCTTTATTTAAAATTAAACACATATTAATAAAAGAGATAAAACTAAAGAAAATTCCTGCGTCTTTTAAAAGTGTAAGTGTAAATAAAGATAATGATAAAATTAAAACATCACATTTATCTACTTTTTTATAAATGAATGGATATACAAAAGTAAAACCAAATAGTAATCCAAGAATAGCATCAACATAAATGGTATTATAATAATTACCAAAAAGTATTAATGGCATAACAATAGTAATAATTGCAACCATTATAAAAGATATTTTTTTCTTAAAGTTAATCTTGTCTATAAATGGTAAAAACAAAGATAAACCAAATAATTGATAACTAAAATAAAGTATGCTTTCTGAAAATGAATGATTTATTATCATGATAAAATATTGAAATAATGAAATTGCTGGTGGATAAGATGTATACCATAAATCATTTGATCCTAAAACGGATAAAGTATTATTCTGATACATTGCATATACAACGTCTCCCCAATGGGTATATTCATCTATCATATAAAGTCCTTTGCCGTTATCTATTAAAAATAGAAAGAATGTGATTATTAAAAACATATATATAGTAGGACTTTTAAATATATTTAAGGTGTCTTTTTTATTTTTTATGATTGTTAAAATAAAACTAAGTATAGTTAAAATAATTATTATATATGTAACTATGTTTAATGGAATAAATATTCCTAAAATATAGAGTAAAAATATCACTGATAAAAAGTAAAGTAAAATTGACCACCCTATTTTTTTGTTTAAAACTAATGATAGTGTTGCAGCACCACATATTGTTAGTAATATCATTAACAAATAATTAATCATGATAATCCCTCCTAAATAATTGTTTATATATTTTTAAAGAATCAGTTACCGCATTATAATGTGAGGTATTTTTTTCTTTAAAATATATTGTTTTTATTGGTATTTGTATTATCTCAATTTTATTTATTGCTAAATACTTTAAAACATTCATTTCATATTCAAATCCATTACCACTAATTTTTATAAGTTCTTTTAGAATATCTTTAGGAAATAAACGTAAACCAGTTTGAGTATCTTTAATATTTTCTTTATACATTTTTTTAAAGATTATAGAGGTAATTTTATTAGAATATTTTCTAACAAAAGGTGCATTATCAAAAAGTCTTACACCAAAATAAACACTGTTTTTTTCTAAAAATAAATTACATATTTTTTTTACATCTTCTATATCTTGCTGCAAATCATCATCAACTGTTATTACTCCTTTAATATCCATATTTCTTATATAACTAAAACCAGTTTTTAATGCCACACCTTTGCCTTTATTTACTTCGTGAGTTAAAACTTTAATATTATGTATTTTATTTAATACTTCTTTATTTTTACTACCATCATCAATGATAATAATGTTATTAAAGCCATTTTCTTTAAGTTTGTCTATAACTTTTGCAAATCTTTCTTTAGGGTTTAATGTAGGAATTAAAACAACTATATCATCGTATCTCATATTATTCTTCTCTCTTATAATTTTTAATTAAAATATATATAGACATTATACTAAAAGTAATTAACAAAATATATGCTGGACCTAAATAAAAATATCTCATGGCATCGAATGCACTTACATGTGTATATGTTACACCGCATAATAATGTTATAAAACTTGAGGTTAATAGTATTGGCATTAATAAATTTTTAAATTGTTTTTTTATTAACAATATAACAAAACTAAATATACCTAAAATATTAATGATTATAGATATTGGTTTATAAATAAGCGTTATAATATTAAATACACCACTTATACCATTATATGAAGTCTTATTTATATCTGCAGTACCATTAACATCGAACATAATAACTGCGTTATAATCTTTATAAAAATCATAATTCTTACTTCGTGGATTGTGATTATACACAGTAGAATTTTTTGATTTTTTTAAATCATTGTAAGAAAAAGTTTTTACATCATCATAACTTAATATATATCCAAACATTTTAGGAAGTTCTACTCCAAAATTAATAATATTATTTTTATTAACTGGCGATATAAATATACTAGGAATTATCCATCTAGTTTCTAAATTACTTGATTTTAACTCTTTATAAACTTTGCCCCAAAATTCTTCTGCTTTAATGGAATTGTCATAATATCCGTGTCCAGCAGCTACGATTCTAAGTAACCAAAATAAGTAACCATCTGCAATTTCATCTTTATAGTTTTCTCCACCTTGAATATAAAGCTCGTTAATATCTTTTTCTAAAATTTTAAAAGTTGTACTTGCTTTTAAAGCCTTATCAATTGATGATTTAGGAATTGATACTCTCTTTATATATTTATCAGGTTTTATTTTCAAAATTTCTAAATATGCTTTTTTAAAATTTGATTCATTTAATTCATTATTTACTTTTATACCATAGTAATTTTGATTTATTATGGATGTAATATTAAATATAATTATTGCCAAACCAAACGGTATTAATAGTAATAAAATTTTTATATTTTTATTTTTTAAAATATACATAGTAAATGTAATTAAAATTGCTGGTATGATCCAAATGAAGTCTTCTCTTGTTAAAATAAAACTTGTTAAGACTACTCCTACTCCAATTAAATTTAATATTAAACTTTTGGTAGTTTGACTTTTATATACGCCATATAAAAATCCAAGTAAAAATAAAATTTGAGTAGGTCCTATAGAATTTCTATACAGTCTTTCAAATGTTTCTGAGGCAAAACTTATTGGATTAAATAACAATAAAACGTATAAAATATATAACCATTTTCTATCTTTAAAAATATCTTTAATTTTATAGCAGAAAAACATACAAGCACATGTATATAAAATACTAAGTCCTATTCCTATTGGTATATGGAGAAAGTGAAATCCTGCTATTATTAACGGGAAAAAGAATCCTTTTACTAAAGTAAATGTGTTATAGTCTCCTAAATAGTCACCACTAAATAAGGTGTTTGCTTGTTTTATCATTAGAGCGTCATCATATGCAAAATTTTCTATATAAAACATTGGTAAAAAAGCACAAAAAACGATTTTTATAATCGTTAATAAAATTAAAATGATTAAGATTTTGTTATTTAAAATGTTTTTCATACTTTCACCCTATACATTCATTATATCACATTGAAAAAAAATTATCGAAAAAAGCAAGATTATTTTTTCTTGCCTTTATTTGTTTTTACTAGTGTCCAAATTGTTATACCTGATATAATTATTACCGCTAGTCCAACTACTACTAATATAATTGGTGTATCTAATCCTGTTGATGGTACTTTTACGATTTGTGAATTGGCAGTGTTATTTTCTGTTTTTGAAACATTGTCATTTTTAGGTTGAAGGCTTTCTAAATGTTTTTGAACTTCCAAATTATTAGATGATAAATTATATATTGATGTTTCTAATACTAGACGAATATTCCCACCATATTCATTACTATAACATTCTTGCACTGAAATCAAATATTCTTTTGGATTACTATGACTTACTACAAAAATATATTCGTTATACTTGTCTCCATAATGAATACTTTTTGTCCAATATATGCCATCACTAAAAATCCAATCTGGTGTTTCATCTGTTTTATTATATAGATATGTTGCATTTACAGCAGGTGTAAAATGACCAACTGACAAAATATCATCTAATGTTGGAATATCTACTGAATATATATTTGTTGTTCCACCTGCATTTACAATATTATCTTTCCATGTTTTTGTAATATCTTGAATTTTTTGATATAACATTGAGTTTTCAAATGCTACTGGTACTTTACCATCACCACTTGCATTATAACTAAAACCACTACCTGCAACAAAATCAGACAGTAATCTTACTTTTTCGCCATCACTACTTAAAACATGAAATGTACCTTCTTCAACACCTTTAACTTTAACTTCTTGAGCCACCAAATTCATTGAACTACTTTCTGTATATGTAATATTAGAAATACTATAGTTTGTATTAGTACAACCTAATATACAAATTAAACCTATACCTAATATTATTATTTTTAAATTTTTCATAACTTCCCTCCTTATTTTTTATATTAGTTTTTCTACTTCATCATTCTTTTGATTTAAAAATTCATTAATTACTTTATTACTACTTTTTTGAATTAACTGTCTAACTATTTTTATACAGATTAGCAATAAAATCCATATTATAAATATTAACATACTTAATTCTATTAAGATTAAGACTTCTTTGTTAGAGAAAACTGTTAATTGTTCATAAATATTAATATTGTTAGTTACTATTTTATCTAGTGTTAATATAAATAAAAATATTATTGTAAATGGAAACAATACATTTATTATCTTTAAATACTTTGGAAATATTTTTCTAACAACTGTATAAACCATTATAGTAATTGTTACTATAAGCATTATAATATATGTTGCAAGATTCGGGAAAAATATTTGTATAAATATATTATTCATTAAATTATCCATTAAAGTATATAAATAATCATTATATCTAGTTATTATAAATATTAGTAAAAATATCCACACCATTATTGATATTTTTTTACTTACAGTTTTATTTTTTATTATTGAAAATATCATTGTAAATAATAAAATCAAACCAATAATTAATGTAGCAAGGAAAAAAGGAGAAGATAATACTAGATTTGCTACTGTTTCTAACATTGTCCAAATTGAAATTGTCTCCATTGTTATCCCTCCTAATAATTGTTTTTACTAATTAATTCACCTATATATATGGTTTGGTTATTATTATCATTTTTTGTACAGGTAATCAAAGTAATAGTAGTTTTATTTTCATCACGATATATAGCCACTGTTCCATTTTTAGGATGATTATATATCTTTACGATCTTATAAATATATTTAATATTATTATAATAGACAATTACTTCATCGCCATTAGTTAATTTATAAAGGTTCTTAAAATAACTAATATTACTAGTTCCAGAATGTGATGCAATAATAAAATTACCTTTATCAACATCTGGATAATTAGATGGCTTTATTATTTGCATATTATAATCAACGTTATTCCTATCAGAATTTATATCTACAAATCCTTTTGTTAACCCTATTTTAGGAATTTCTAAAGTTCCAATATAATTATCTTTATAAGTCTCTTTTTTAGGATTTTCTTCTGCCACTGTTTCACTGGGATTTTCTTTTGGCATATCTTCCACAGTTTCTTCTTTAACAATATATTCAGGTGCTTTATTTCCATTTATCTCTAGGTTAATTGTTTCAAATGCATAGTTTGTCTTGTCGATAATGTAATTGTAAGAAATAAACATTATACCTATTATAAAAGCAATAAAACATATTACAATAATACTTGCATTCCTTTTCATTTTGTTTTTCATATCATTCACCTATTATGTTAATTATAACATTCTTAAAATAAACTAGCAAGAAAAAAGTAGGAAATATCTTCCTACTTAAAGTTTATATTTTTTCTTTTACATCAATTTAATTTTTCTTTAATTATTTTACTAACATTACCCATGTCGGTTCTACCTTTTAATTTTGGATTTAAATATCCCATAAGTTTTCCCATATCTTTCATGCTTTCTGGTTTTACTTCTTCAAAAGCTTCATTTATAATTTTTTGGACTTCTTCTTCTGTTAGTTGTTCTGGTAAATATTTTTCTAATATTTTAATTTCATCATTAGTTTTACTAATTAAATCCTCTCTTGATGCCTTTTCAAATTCAGTGATAGATTCTTTTCTAGTTTTAATTTGCTTAGCTATTATAGAAATAACTTCATCATCTGAAAGTTCTTTTTTAGTATTTAACTCTTCCATTTGAATAGCGCCCTTTACCATTCTAATAACTGCTAAAGTTTCTTTATCTTGGTTTTTCATTGCAGTTTTTAAATCTTCTAATATTTGATTTCTCATAATATCATCCTTTCAAAAAAGCAGCTATAATGCTGCCTATCTATCGTTTCTTCTAGACATTCTTTCTCTTTTATGAGTATTTTTAATGCCTTGTTCTTTTGCTTTTCTTCTTTTAACGCCAGGTTTTAAATAACCTTGTTCTCTTTCTTTAAGTTTTGCACGGGAACCATCTTTATCCATTTTTAAGTTTCTTAATGCACCTTCAACGTTGCCATTACGTACTACTACTTTTGTCATAAAAATCCCTCCCTTCTGCACTACAAACAATTATAACACCCTTTTATATATTTTTCAAGGGCAAAACAACATTTTTAAAATAAAGAAGTCTAGAGAAATCAATCATATGTCACACTTTTTATAAAATTAAAGATATTTTAT
>CAMYRF010000014.1 GCA_947296775.1 uncultured Mycoplasmatota bacterium | reverse complement strand
CGCCGGATATTATTATAACATCAAAAAAATATTTGTAAACCATGATATCTTCACATATACGGTTTATGAAAAATTCTTTATCGATTTGATTTCTAACGATATCGGTTCCAATTATTTGTAATAGTTCTCTTGGTTTGGTTTCATCTGTACCGTCCCAATTGGTTATTTTTTTGGCATAATTTTTTATGTAATCTGCATAGCCTAGTCTGACTACTAATTTGTTTTGTTTTTCGTAATAGTCTTTGATTATTTTTAGAGTTTCATCTTTACCGCTTCTAGCTTGTCCTGCGATTAAAAATATTTTTGTTTCTTTCATGTTTATCTCCTTATATAAAAAGATACCACGTTTTCTAGGAACGAAATGCCGTGGTACCATCCTAATTAGTCTTAATTAATGTAACGGTTTTAACCGGAAGTGTTTGCACTTCACTAAAAAGGAGCTTTCGGTTAATTCGTTTTACTAGTTTCCACCTTACACTAGCTCTCTATTAAAACTAGATTAACTTACTTTTCTTTTTTTACGTTTTTATCTATTTTTTTGACTGAAATTTTTGTATCTTCGACTTCTAAGAATTCTGGGTCCCGGTCTATAATATTATATTTACGGTCGAAGAATTGGAATATTGTTTTTCCAACTGCAATACATGGCGTTGAAATAATCATTCCTAATATTCCAAAGAAGTAACCAAATACTAGTAATCCTAACATGATTGTTACTGGATGTAGTTTTGTCGTTTTTGACATAATAAATGGTTGTAAGAAGTTTCCTTCTAAAAATTGAATTACTATTATTACAATTAATGTTAAAATTCCGATTGTTGGACTTTGAGTAAATCCAACGATTACAGCTGGAGCACCTCCAATATATGGACCTGCGTATGGAATTAAATTTGTAAGTCCACAGAAGAATCCGAATAATGCGGGTGCTTTTAAACCTACTAACCATAATCCGATTGATGTTAATATAAATACTGCTGAACAATCGATAATGGCTCCTTGAACGTATTTTCTAAGTGAGTTATTAACATCATTGATTAGGTCCATACTTGTTTCTCTAAATTTTCTTGGTAAGAAATTAATTAATGACGCTTTTGAAGTAGAACTTACTAATAGGAAGAATCCTATGATTAGTCCTAATACTAGTGTTCCCATACCAGAGAAGAACCCTGATATGAAGTTAAATAATCCCGCTGGTAATTCTTTTGTAATTCCAGCAGCTGCTTGATTGAATTTTTCAAAGAATTCATCTTTAATTGCTTCAGCATTAATGTTTTGAATATTTTTTAAATGGTCAAACATATTTAAGCACCATGCTTTAATAGATTCAAATACATCTGGGGCTATTTTAGCAAATTCGGTAATTTGAGCAGCTAATAATGGAATTAGTGCGGCAAGGACTAAGAATACTATTAAGAAAAGTATTAAATAGGTTATTATTGCTCCAAAAGTTCTTTTTATTCCTTTTGTCTGCATCCATTTTACAAATGGGTCAAATAGCCAAGCTATTAGTACTCCTATAAATAATGGTGCGACTATTTTTATTACTGTCCATATAAAGTTTAAAATATTTGTTTCTTTAAATAGTAAGATGATTAAATATAGACCTAAAGCCAGTAGTAAAAAATATGTGGTATTTAATACTTTTGATGCTCTATCTGCTACTTCGTTTATTTTTTGTTTATCAATTTCTGTGGCAGTTTTTTTTCTAAACATCTTTTCCACTTCCTTTATACTTGTAAAAGTTCTTCTTCTTTTTCTTTTAGTAATGTATCTACTTTTTTATTATAGTTATTTATTAAATCTTGAACGTCTCCTTGCATACCTTTTTTATCGTCTTCTGCCATATCTTCTAATTTTTTAATATCATTATTTGCGTCTTGTCTAACATTACGTAAATTTACTTTACAATCTTCAGCGATTTGTTTTACTTGTTTTACATATTCTCTTCTTGTTTCTTCTGTAAGTGCGGGAATATTTAAAATAATGCTTTCTCCATTATTGTTTGGAGTTAATCCAATATTCGCTTCAAATATTGCTTTTTCAATAGCTCCTATAGCTCCTTTATCAAATGGTTTAATCATAAGTTGTCTAGCTTCTGGGATTGAAATTGTAGCTAATTGTTTTAAAGGTGTATCTGTTCCATAATATGATACCATTACGGCATCTAAAATTGCAGGGTTAGCTCTACCTGCTCTAACGTTTGTAAATCTTCTTTGCATAGCTTCAATAGCTTCGTTCATTTTGTTTTCTGTTTCTAATAAAATATCTTCCATTTTTTTCTTCCTTTCTTTGTTTATATTATAATATATATATGTTTTTGTAGCAAGTAAGAAACATTAATTTTACTTTATTTTTACATTAAAAAGAACTAAATTATGCTTATTTAGTTCTTTTGGGTAAATGAAATACTTTTTAGTTTATTTACTATCGTTTAAATCTAATGTTTCAATTTCATTTTCTTTATTTTCAGTTGTTTGATTTTGATTAGTGGTTTCTTCTATTATATTTTTAGTTGCTTTTCTAGATGAACTTGGAATATTTACTGCGTTTGGTTGACTTTGCATATTAGATAAGTCAACTGAATTCATTTCATTTAATTTAGTTCCAATTGTTATTTCTTCTATATCTTTTCCTTTTTTGTTGTTTTTTATTTTTTTAATAATTAGGATAATTATTAAAACTAATAGTATGATTCCTAGTCCTATAGCAATATAAATATTTGTCATATTGTATAGTTCAAATTCAAACTCTATATTTTGGTTTTCATTTGTTAATAAATCCCATGTTAACGTTTTACCATGGTTATCTATTTTATCGGCGTTATTATTTAATGCTTTATATGGTAAGTTTACTGTGAAATTCATTTGCATTCCTGTATCTATTAACTGTTCTAAGTCTATATTTTGTGAGAATTCTTCATCTATTTGTTCTTCAGTATCGAATTGTTCGTCAAGAATATCTAGCGCCATATCATTTTCAGTACTTTCAATTGTTGTTTCTTCATTAGCTTCATTATTTGAATTTAATCCTTCTGCTTGATCTTTAATGGTACTGGCATCAGATGCATTTAATTTTGCGATATATTTGTTTTTAAATAAGCCTTTTTCTATGGTAAATAAATAATTATCTTCTTTTTGATTAGATTCTGCATATATACTTAGATTTCCTGTTATGGAATCTGTTGTACTAATTTTATCTATGTTGTTAATTTTTTTAGTTAAATTAACTCCTATCATACCATCTTTGTTATACTTTTGGACTTTATAGCCTTCTTTTTCTAATTCTTTAATTTGGTCTTCATCGAAGGCTGTTTCACCAGAACCTTGTAATAATTTTTCATCAACAGCTTCAAGTAAAGTTAAATTCATACTTTTATCTTTATTTATATCCATATTAATGTCTATTTTTACACAAGCTGTTGTCATAAAAATGATGGCCATAACACATAGTAATTTAAAACCTTTTTTCATTTCATACACTCCTTCTTATTTTAAGAATACTAAATATATTATTTATTGTCAATTATTGTTTTATATGTTTGTTAATGATGTTATTAAAAAAATAGAAATTATTTTATTTTTTCTATTTCTTTTTTTGTTAAACCTGTAACTTCTGATATATACTCTATATCAGTTCCTTTAACAAGCATATTTTTTGCTATTTCTAGTTTTTCTTGTCTCGATCCTTGTTCGATTCCTTCAATTTTGCCTTCTTCTTGAGCATTACTAATTTTTTCATATTCTACTAAAGCATCTAGTTTTTCTTTTTCCCATTCGTGTAATACAAATTCATCTTTACTCATTCTTATCACATCCCTTATAAACTTATCTAATTCGTTTTCTTCTAAGATGTTTTTTAATATATCATATACTTCTGTAAAGCTTTTAGCTGTTAAAGCTGTTAACCATACAGTCTCTTCATCTCTTATATTTTTATTATAATATAACTTTCTATATACTTCAAGATATTTTAAAACAATTACAAAGTTTGCATGATATACTTCTTTTTTTGTTACATCATAAGGAACTATTATATTTTCTTTTATGCCATAATTTTTTCCTCTTGTATTTATGTTTAATTGGAATAAGTATACATCTTTTAATTTAGATACTTTTTCTCCTTTTTCTAAAAGAGTGGAAAAGAGTTTTGTTTGTAATAGGAAATTTCTTAGTTTTACATTTTTAAATTGTTCTGTATTTATTTCTACTGATATATGCATATTATCATCTAATATTGCATGCATATCTATTGTTTTTTGGTACTCTTTGTGGTTTTCCTTTAATAGCTCATTTGGTCCAAAAGTCATTTTTGTGTCTTTTGGTAGTTTTTCTAAATGCAGTGATGATATTATTAATCTTTTTAATGCATTTTTATTTGATAGAAATATTCCTTTAAAACAAGGATCAAAGACAATTGGAATAAGTTTGCAGGTTTTATCTAATTCTACTAGTTCTTCCCTAGTATAAATAGATTTTGTATCAGTCATAATGTTCTCTCCTTTCAAAAGTTCGACTATTTTAAAGAAAGTAGATTTTACCTTCTCATATATATCCTACGATATTTGTATACCTATTTCCTTTTTTGCACAAAAAAACTATGTTTTTCACATAGCTTTATTATAAATATTCTTCTATTTTTTTGAAGTCTTTATCATCATCTAAACCTGTTTTAGATAATTCTTCGAATAGTTTCTTTTGCTGTCTTGTAAGTTTTTGAGGAGTTTTTACTTTTAAGACTATATACATATCTCCTTTTCCAAATGAATTAACATTTTCTATTCCTTTACCTCTTACTCTATGTTTATCGCCGTTTTCGCTTCCTGCTGGAATTGTTAAGGTGATGTTTCCATAAAGTGTTGGAACTTTCTTTTTACATCCTAAAGCAGCCTGTGCTACTGTTATAGGTAAATCTAGATATATATCATTTCCTTCTCTTTTGAAAATTGGATGTGGTTTAACATTAAATTCGATATAAATATCACCATTTGGTCCACCGTTTGTTCCAGCCTCTCCTTTATCTTTAATTCGAAGTTGATTTCCTGTATCTACACCTGCTGGAACTTTTACTTCTATTTCTTTTTCAGCTCTTATTGTTCCTGAACCATGACATTTTTTACATTCTTTTTTATATACTTTTCCTTTTCCACCACATTTTGGACATACTGTTTTGGTCATGAATGTTCCAAAAATTGTTTGTTGTTGTGAAGTTACTTGTCCTGAACCATGACATTCATCACATGTTTCTTCATCAAATCCGCCTTTGCCATGACATTCATCACATGTTTCATTTAAAGTTAAGGTTATATCTTTTTTACAACCAAAAACGGCTTCATCAAATGTTAAATTCATTTGAACTATGGTATCTTGTCCTTTGGTTGGTCTATTTGAATTTCCGCCAAATCCACCAAATCCAAAGTCACTAAAGTCTGAGAAACCACTACTGAAGTTTCCTCCAAAACCTCCACCAAAGGCTTCTCTTATAATATCTGAAAAATCAAAGCCACTAAAGTCGTATCCACCAGCGCCATTATTATCAAATGCACTATGGCCAAACTGATCATATTGTTTACGTTTATTTTCATCTGATAATACAGCATAGGCTTCCTGTGCTTCTTTGAATTTTTCTTCAGCATTTTCTTCTTTTGAAACATCTGGATGATATTTCTTAGCTAGTTTTCTAAAGGCACTTTTTATTTCGGCCTGCGTTGCGTCTTTTTGTACACCTAAGACTTCATAATAATCTTTTTTATTCATAATTGCCACCACCTAATTACTTAACAATTTGTCTAATTCATTTAAGTAGTCTTTAAACATATCCATAGCACTCTGTATTACTTCTGGATTTGTTAAGTCTACACCAGCTATTTTTAATTCTTCTAGTGGATAATCTCTACCACCTGTTTTTAAAAATTCTAAATAGTTTTCTTTGGCACCAGCTTTTCCTTCTAAAATACCTTTTACGATATGACAAGCTGCTGCAAGTCCTGTTGAATATTTATAAACATAAAAATCGTAATAGAAATGAGGAATTCCTTCCCATTCATATTTTATTTCTTCATCTATAATTATATCATTACCAAAGTATTTTTGCACTAATTTATAGTACTCATTATTTAAAACTTCAGCGGTTAGGATTTCTCCGTTTTCATTTTTTTCTGATATTATTTTTTCAAATTCAGCAAACATTGTTTGACGATATATCGAACCTTTAAATAATTCTAATATTTGGTTTAATATATTTATTTTTTCTTCTTTGGTTTTTACTTTATTTAACATGTAATTATTAAATAATAATTCATTTACTTGGGAAGCTACTTCAGCTACGAATATTTCATAATATCCATATTGCACTGGATTATTTTTATGTGAATAATAGCTATGCATTGAATGACCTAATTCATGCGCTAAAGTAGAAACATCGTGATACTTACCTTCAAAGTTTAGTAGAAGAAATGGGTTAGTTAAATATGAACCACCTGAATATGCTCCGCCTCTTTTACCTTTATTTGGATAAATATCTATCCATCTTTCATCAAAGGCTCTATTTAGTACTTTGTTATAATCTTCACCTAAGATTTTAAGTGAATCTATTACTAAATTTTTTGCTTCTTCAAATGTATATTTATTATTTATATCCCCTTGAATATCTACGTATATGTCATATAAATGCATTTCATCTAAATTTAGGGCTTTTTGTTTTATTTTATAGTATTTATATAAATTATCTAAATTTTTACTAACTGTATCAATTAGATTGTTATAAACATCTACACTTACATTATCACTAAATAGTGAGGCTTCTAAACTACTGTTAAAATGTCTTATTTTACTAAAGGCAGATTTCTTTTCTACAAAGGCCGAAAGTGCGAGTGCGAATGTATTATTAAACTGTTTTAATGCTTTATAATTGGCTTTAAACGCATCTTTTCTAACGTTTCTATCTTTTGACATTATATATGTACTGTAGTTTGTATTTGTTATTTTCACTTCTTTACCGTTTTCATCTTTTATAGTTCCATAATCGATTTCAGAATCTGAAAGCATGTCTGATATTTTATCTGTCCTTGAAAAGGCTTTACTTAATGAAGATATTAGTTTTTCTTCTTTTTCAGAAAGTATATGTGGTTCTTCTCTAAATATATTTTCTAAAACAAATCCATATTCTTTTTCTAATTTTTCATTTTCATTTAGATATTTTTTTATGTTTTCTGATCCAAATTTTAGTAATCTTGGAGTTAGGAAACTAGCATTTTCCGAAAATATTTCATATAAAGTATGAACTTTTTCTTTCCATGCTTGGTTTTGGTTATTTGTAATATCTTCATGATGTTTTTGACTTGTATATGTCCAGAGTTTATCTAAGGTCATATCTATATCATAATATGTTTTTAATGTTTTATAAAGATTTTCGCTGCTATTTAAAAATGTATTTTCGTTTTCTTTAAAGTTTTCTATGCCTTCTTTTACTTTATTATAATCATCTAACAATGCACTTTCATTTTTATAAACAGTACTTAGGTCCCATTTATATTGTTTTTCTACTTCTTCTCTGGTTTTTTCGTTCATGTTTTTCCCTTTCTAAGAAGAAAGTTCTAGCTAACTAGAACTTATTTTCTTTTGTTTTTATTTTTCTTCGTATTCTGCATCTTTTACATCATCGTCTTTATCTTCTATTTCTTCTTCAGACTGTGCTTTTTTAGCAGCTTCTTCATAAAGTTTAGCGCCTAGATTCATTGCAGATTCGTTTAATTTTTCTGTTTTCTTTTTGATATCTTCGATATCATCTTTTTCTAATGCTTCTTTTAATTCTTTAATTTCTTTTTCAGCTTTTTCTTTATCTTCTTTACTTACTTTATCGCCTAACTCTTTAAGTGATTTTTCTGTTAAGAAGATTGTTTGTTCTGCTTCGTTTTTAGCATCAGCAGCTTCTTTACGTTTTTCGTCTGCAGCTTTATTTTCTTCAGCTTCTTTTACCATTTTATCGATATCTTCTTCTGATAATGCTCCGCTTGAAGTTATGGTAATAGATTGTTCTTTACCTGTTCCTTTATCTTTAGCGGTTACATTTACGATACCGTTAGCATCGATATCAAATGATACTTCGATTTGTGGTATTCCTCTTGGTGCTGGTGGGATATTAGTTAATTGGAAATTACCTAATGTTTTATTATCAGCTGCCATTGGTCTTTCACCTTGTAAGATGTGGATATCAACGGCTGGTTGATTATCGGCTGCAGTTGAGAATACTTGTGATTTACTTGTTGGGATTGTTGTATTTCTTGGGATTAATACTGTACATACTCCTCCAAGTGTTTCAATACCTAATGATAATGGAGTTACATCTAATAATACGATATCATTAACGTCACCTACTAGTACTCCACCTTGAATTGCAGCACCCATAGCAACTACTTCATCTGGGTTTACATTTTTACTTGGTTCTTGTCCTAATTCTTTTTTGATCATTTCTGATACTTTTGGCATACGAGTTGAGCCACCAACTAGTAATACTTTATCAATATCTTTTTTAGTTAGACCTGCATCTTTTAATGCTTTTCTTATTGGTTCTAATGTTGATTCTAATAAGTCATCAGTTAATTCTTCGAATTTAGCTCTTGTTAGGGTTAATTCTAAGTGAAGTGGTCCATTTTCTCCTTGTGATAAGAATGGTAATGAGATATTAGTAGTTGTTACACCACTTAAGTCTTTTTTAGCTTTTTCAGCAGCGTCTTTTAATCTTTGCATTGCCATTTTATCTTTTGTTAAATCGATACCATTTTCTTTTTTAAATTCTTCTACTAAGTAATCGATAATTCTTTGGTCGAAGTCATCTCCACCTAAACGATTATTACCACTTGTTGATTTAACTTCGAATACTCCGTCTCCGATTTCTAGGATTGAAACGTCGAATGTTCCTCCACCTAAATCGTAAACTAAGATTTGTTCTGTTTTATCTTGTTTATCAAGACCGTATGCAAGTGCAGCTGCAGTTGGTTCATTGATTATTCTTTCTACTTCAAGCCCAGCAATTTTACCAGCATTTTTTGTTGCTTGTCTTTCTGCGTCGTTGAAGTATGCAGGTACAGTAATAACAGCTTTTGTTACTTTTTCTCCTAGGTAATCTTCAGCAGTTTTCTTTAGGTCTCCTAAGATCATTGCACTGATTTCTTCTGGAGTATATTCTTTACCATTAACTTTTATTTTTTCTTTTGTACCCATTAATCTTTTTACTGAGGCAACTACATCTGGATTGGTTACCATTTGGTTTTTAGCTGGTGTACCAACGATAATTTCGTCATTTTTGAACGCAACTACTGATGGAGTTGTTCTGTTTCCTTCAGCGTTTGCGATTACTTTTGCTTCGCCACTTTCATATACTGCGACGCAGCTATTTGTTGTTCCTAAGTCTATTCCTATTATTTTACTCATGTTTAATCATCCTCTCTTTTTTATTCGCTAACTTTTACCATAGCGCTTCTTATAACTTTGTCTTTTAATAAGTATCCTTTTTGTAACACTTCTATTACCATTCCAGGTTCCATACCTTCTACTTTTTCGGTCAGAACTGCTTGATGGTAATTTGGATCAAATGGCTTTTTATTACCGTCGATGGCTTTTATTTCATATTTATTAAGCACATCGTTTAGATGGCAATAAATCATTTTAAATCCTTCTAAGAATTTTGATAATTCATCATCTAGATTATCGTCATCTAAACTTATGGCTCTTTCAAAATTATCGACAATTGGAAGTAGGTCTTTGGCTATATATTCATTAGAATATTTTAGCATTCTTGTGACTTCCTCATCTTTTCTTTTTCGATAATTTATCATATCGGCATCTTTTCTTAAAAGTGCTTCTTCTAAAGATTTTATTTTTTCTTCAGATTTATCTTCTTTTTTAATGGCTTTTTTTAATTTGTCTGTCAGTTTTTCTTCTTTGATTTCTTCTGTTTCATTTTTTATTTCTTCTTCAATTTTGTTTTTTTCTTTTTCTGCTTTATTAGCTTCTTTTTTTATTTCTTCTTTGACTTTTTCTTTCTCATGTTCAAACTGTTTTTTTAGTTTGTCTTTCTCTTCCATTCTATCACCCATTCGTTAGTCATTTAATTCTTTTTCGATTTCTTTTTCTTCTTTTTTTAGTGCTTTATATAATTCTTTGTCTTCTTTCTTTTCTTCGCGATATTCTTTTTTAGCTTCTTTTTCGGCTTTTCTTTCTTCTTTTTTGATTTCTTTGTCAATTTCGTGATCGAATTTTTTACCTTCTTTTTCTTCTTCTTTTAATGTCTTTTTTAGATCTTTATCTATTTCTTTTTGTTCTTTTTCTTCTTTTTTTGCTAAATCCTTTAAATCTTTATCGCTTAAATCATAAACTTCAATATCCTCTTCGTATTTCATATTGTTCACCTTTTCTTTCTAAATAGTTTTTAACTATTCATCCTCTTCGTCTTCTAGTGTTTCTTTTTCTGATTTATATTCTTCTTTTAATTCTTTTTTGTCTTCTCTTTCCATTTCTTTTAATGCTTCTTTGGCATCATGAATTAATTCTTTTTCTTCTTTATATTCTTCTTTTATTTCTTTTTTAGCCTCTTTATAATCATCTTTTAATTCTTTTCTTTCATCTTCCATATTATTCACCTTTTCTTTCTATTTTTATTTTTCTAAATTTTTGTTTATTTATTATTTTATATTTTCATGAAATTTCTTTTTGAAGTCTCTTTCTATTCTATCTTTATCTTCAGCTAGTTTTCCAGCTTCATGTTTAAAATCATTTTTGAATTTTGCTTTTTCTTTATCGAATTGACGTCTGATTTTTGTCGTTTCTTTCATCCTATCATCCCTTTCATATAAATTATATTTTATTTATATTTTCTTTGATGTAGTTTAATAAAGCTTCAGCTCTACTGTATTC
>CAMYRF010000013.1 GCA_947296775.1 uncultured Mycoplasmatota bacterium | reverse complement strand
GCTTATGGAGCATAGCCAATAAATATAATACAACAGTAAACGAACTAAAAGCCCTAAATGGTCTTACAAGTAACACTTTACAAATAGGTCAAATTTTAACTGTTCCAGGTAGTACAGGTGAAGCACCAAGTACACCAACAACAGGGAATACCTATACAGTAAAATCAGGAGATAGTTTATGGAGTATTGCAAACAGATATAATACAACTGTAAACACTTTAAAATCATTAAACGGACTTACAAGCGATAATTTATCAGTAGGTCAAACATTAAAGCTTCCAGGCAACACAGGAGAAACCATAGTAGAATCAAACACTTACACGGTAAAATCAGGCGATAGTCTATGGAGTATCGCAAATAGATATGGCACCACCGTTAACAATCTAAAATCATTAAACAACCTAACAAGTGACAATTTATCGGTAGGTCAAGTTTTAAGAGTTCCAAGTAGTGAATCAGGCGGCACAGGCGGAACACCAACAACATCAAATACCTATATCGTAAAAGCTGGTGATAGCTTATGGAATATTGCAAATAGATATGGTACAACAGTAAATGCCATAAGAACATTAAATGGATTAACAAGTGATAGCCTATCAATAGGTCAAACATTATTAATTCCAACATCAGTAACATCATCAGGAAATACTTATACAGTAAAATCAGGAGATAGCCTATGGAGTATCGCAAATAGATATAACACAACTGTAAACACTTTAAAATCATTAAACAGCTTAACAAGCAATACACTTCAAATAGGTCAAACACTAAGACTTCCATAAAGAAAACATCCAAATTAAATGGATGTTTTTACATGAACTAAACTAGCCATCAAAACATAATTTTGCTATAATAAGTTTATAACAAAAAAACTAGGAGATGCATATATGAAAGTATTGTTAATTAATTCACCAATATATAATAAAAAAGTAGCAGATAAAGAAGATTATTTACCACCATTCGGTCAAGGCTATATTGCAACATCATTAAAAAATCAAAATATCGATACTCAAATAATAGATGCTGTATATAATAATTATACAGTAAACGAATTATTACAAATTATCGAAATAGAAAAACCAGACGCAGTTGGTATAAATATTTTTTCCATCAATTATGACCTAGTAAAAGAATTAATAGAAAAATGCCAAACAAACACAACCTTTATAGTCGGTGGCAAAAGCACAAAATTCTTATATAAAGACATTATTAATTTCAATACAAAAAACCAAATAAATATAATAATTGGTGAAGGAGAATATATAATACCAGACATAGTTAAACACCAAGTAATAGAATCACCAGTTATAAGCAAGGAAAATAAAAACGTGTATCAAGTAAATAACAATTCGCTATATTTTCCTTCAGATTTAAGTAGATTACAACTAGATAGAAGTCTATTTGACGGTAGACAAATAACCAATGTTTATGGAGAAATAGAAGAGGCTATTGTAACATCAAGAGAATGTTTATATAATTGTGCCTTTTGCGGTGGCGCTAGAAGTCTTAATAAAGATGTCGAAGTAAGAATAAGGTCAAAAGAAGATATCACCAAAGAACTAGAATATATAAAACAAACAAGCCCAGACACACAAAGCATTAGAATATTAGATGATTTATTTTTAAAAAACGCAAATAGTATAAAAACCGCAATAGAAATATTTGAAAAATTTAATTTTCATTGGCGTGCAATGTGCCATATAAACTCATTAAAAAATGCCGATGATTTATTAGAAAAATTATATAGTTCAGGTTGCCGCGAATTAGAAATTGGAATAGAATCAGGTAGTGAAAGAATAAGAAATTATATCCATAAAATAGGATCAATAGAAGAAATAAAAATCGGTATAAAAAAACTATTAGAAGCCGGCATAAATGTAAAAGGTTACTTCATGTATGGACTTCCAACAGAAACTTATGAAGAATGCATGCAAACATTTGAGCTAGCTACTACTTTAAGCGAAATTTCCAAATACACAAAAGGAAAATTTAGAACAAGTGCTTTTCAATTTAGACCTTATCATGGAACAGAATTATATAATAGGCTAAATAAGAAAATAGAGTATAGACACAACGACGATTTAAACACGCTAGAAGGTAGAAAACAATTTAATTTTACCGCTGGTAACTTTAGTAACTGCCCAGACGAAATCATTAATGAACTAATTATCAAAACAAACCAAATAGGAGAGGAATATCAATATGAAGGAAATCAAAAAGTGTCAGCACTGTAATTTACACAAAAACCAAAAACCACTTACAGAAAAAATAAAAAAAAGCGATATTATGTGGGTTGGCCTTTCAGCAAAAAAAGTTTCCGATATAAAAACAGCAATTCCACTTCAAGATGATACCAATAGCGGAAAAGTAATAAAACAAATAGAAGAAAGTTTGAAAGAATATTCATTTTATAAAACTAATCTAGTTAAATGCTTGCCACTAGATGAAAAAAATAAAATAAGATATCCAAAAAAAGAAGAAATGCAAAAATGCATGCCAAATCTTTTACTAGAAATAAGCCTAGTAAAACCAAAAGTTATCTTTTTATTAGGAAAAAAAGTATATGATTTCACTACAAAATACATAAACCAAAATAAAATAAAAATAGATGCCAAAATATATTATCTAGAACACCCATCATATATTTATGTATACAAAAGAAAATATATAAACACTTATATAGATAAAGTAAAATCTATTATTAATGAAATAGAAAAAATACATTAGCAAAATAACCCATTACAAAAAGTAATGGGATTTATTTTCAAAATATAAATTAACCAATATTTTTAACCAAATCAAACCTATAACCAAGCTTTTTCATTTCCTTAATAAAAGTATCTAAAGCCTCATAATTACCTTTATTTTTAGGATGCATTAAATAAATAGCCCCATTGTGATAACGCTTCATAAGTTCATTTAAGGCGTATTCCTTAGAAACATTACCACCAAAATCCATATAATCCGCACTATAAAAGAAACTCTTATAACCCATATCTTTCATAATTTGTAAATCACGAAAGCTCCATTCACCTCGAGGGTCACGATATACCTTATCAAGTTCCTTGCCAGTAATATCACGGTAACTATCTTCGATCATTTGAACCTCAGCTAAATATTTATTGAAATTTTCTCTAGTAGCTAAACTAGGCATACTATAATGATTATCAGTATGATTTCCAACAGAATGACCCGTGTCAGCTATTTTTTTAATCAAATCTTTATTATCCAAAATGTACTGTCCGCATAAGAAGAAAGTAGCCTTAACATCATTATTATTCAAAACATCAACAATTTCTTTAACATATGTGTCATTTCCACCTTCATCAAAAGTTAAATATAAAACCTTTTCATTAGGACCCATAAAATAAGCATTATATTTTTTTAGTTCATTAATATCCGCACCACCAGCCGGTCTTGTATGATCTTTTTTATTGCCACTCCACCAACCATGCATAGTATTATCAATATTGTCATAGCTATCTTTATAGAATGGTTTGCCAGTAATTTTAACATATCTTTTAGTTATAGCTTTAATTCCATTATAACTAACAATATAATTAAGCTCATAATTTCCAGCCTCATTAACGTTAACATTACTAGTAATCTTTACTTTTTTACTAATATCTTTATTACCACAGCTAGCTTTAAAACCCTCTTCTTTATATTCACTGCCTAAATTTAAATGGATAACCTCTTTCCCGTTCAAAACAACCCTCGGACTGCATTTACTTTCCTCAATTGCATTTTTACCACGTCCTCCAAACAGCACAAATCCTAAAACAAAAAGAAGCATAACAAATATTACAACATAAAACAACTTTCTTTTCATAAAACCACCTACAATAAATAATACGCATCATTTGTCTAATTATGTAAAAATAAGAACCGAAACATTGTTAGAAAACCTTAAATAATATATAATGAAAATAGGAGATGATAAAATGCAACTTACAAAAAATATAAACCAAAATATATTTAGAGAATATGATTTAAGAGGTATCGCTGAAACAGATCTTACAGAAGATGTTGCGTATACCTTAGGTAAAAGTTATGGAACATATATAGCGAATCAAGGCCACACAAAAGTAATAATTGGACATGACAACAGAACAACATCACCAATGTTAAATAATGCCCTTATCAAAGGAATAATAGAAACAGGGGTAGATGTAGTAAGTTTAGACCTTGTAACCACACCAATGTATTACTTTGCAAAAATATACTATGATGTACCAGTAGGTATCATGATAACTGCAAGCCATAATACCAAAGAATATAATGGCTTCAAAATTTCATTTTCCAAAATAGGTAATGCTTGCGGAAAATTAATAGAAGACTTTAAAGACTTTACATATAAACAAGAGTTTCTAACAAAAGAAGAAGGGCAAATAACAAAAAAAGACATAAAAGAAGCATACTTAGAAAACATCAAAAAAAGTATAAACTTAGGCGATAGAAAAATAAAAGTTACAGTAGATTGTGGTAATGGAACAGGTAGTATAGTAATCAAAGAAATATTAGATATGTTTAACATAGATTATGAGTTACTTTACTGCGACAGTAATCCAGAGTTCCCAAATCATACACCAGATCCAGCAGTAAGTGAATATATGATAGATTTAGGCAAAAAAGTAAAAGAAACAAATTCAGACTTTGGAATTGGAATAGATGGTGACGCTGATAGAGTAGGAGTAGTAGACGAAAACGGTAATTTCCTTACTGCTGATTTACTAATGTTAATAATATATAGACACTTAAATGAAAATCTAAAAAACAGAAAAGGCCTTTTCGATGTAAAATGTTCAAGAACATTAATAGATGGTTTAAATCAAATCGATATACAGCCAGTAATGAATAGAACAGGAAACTCATACCAAAATATAAAAATGCAAGAAGGAAACTTCGATTTTGGTGGTGAATATTCAGGACATTTCTATTTTAGAGATAAATATCAAGGATTCGATGATGGAATATATGCAGGACTTAGAATAATAGAATTACTTTCAAAAACAGATAAAAAATTTAGTGAACTTTTAGAAGGTACAAATAAATATTATTCAACAGAAGAAACCAAAGTAAAAGTAACCGAAGAAAATAAATTTAATATCGTAAACGGAATCAAAGAATACGTAAAAAAACAAAATTACGATTATGAAGATATCGACGGAGTAAGAGTAGAATTCGATGATAGTTGGGGACTTATTAGAGCCAGCAATACAGGACCAAACTTAACAATAAGATTTGAAGCAAAAACAGAAGATAGATTAAAAGAAATAGAAGAAGAATTTACAAACGAAATAAACAATCAAATAAAAATGCATTCATAATAAAAGATGCATTTTTCTAAAACAGTTTACATTTTGATAGTGACTATTATTCCAAAGGGTACAATTATTTTATAATGCTTTGCATGAATCTTATTTAAGCATCAAAGAGAGTTTAGAAAACTATTTTAACACGGATCCAGAGAAGCGATATGAATATCATAAAACTTTGCGCAAGACTAAATAGTAAAGTTCCTAAAAAATAAAATTAAACTAACAATAAAACCTTAGTAAAAACTAAGGTTTTAAAATACTAATTTATTTTTTTAACACTTAAAGTAGCATTGACACCAGAACCTAAAGTCACACCAACAGCAAGTAAAGCAGACACTGCCATATCAACAACATCATTCGCAGCAAGATTAACAATTACACTTCCGCTATAAATACTACCAACACCAACTGATAAAGTTCTAGAAATAACAGTTGACGGAATATTAGTACCATTGATTCTTACAGCCATCGTTAAAGTCGTAGCAAGCGCTGCTGATAAATTACTATAATAATTTATTTCATATGTTCCTGCACTACCAACAGTTATACTATTAGCAGTAGTGTAAGTTGTATTTAAATTTGGCATAGAATTTGCTAAAGCAATTTGAGATTGTGTTCCAATCCCTAAATTAATATTTTGAACAGTATTACTAAATTTACCACCGTAAGCAGATAACCCACCACTAGGTCCAGTAGGACCAGTTATACCTGTAGGACCTGTAACACCTTGAATACCTTGAGGCCCAGTTGGACCAGTTGGACCTTGCGGAATGACAAAATTTAATAAGTAATTAGAAGCGATAATTATTCCTTCTTTCTATAAAAATTAAGGTGCTGGTGTTATAGTAACACTTGCATTAGTTCCAGGTGCTCCAGTAGTAACAGTACCTATTGCAAGTGTAGGTGCAGGTCCAGTAGCACCAATTAAACCTTGAGGTCCAGTAGGACCAGTAGCACCTTCTAAACCTTGAGGACCAGTAGGACCAGTAGCACCTTCTAAACCTTGGGGTCCTGTCGGACCAGTAGCACCTTCTAAGCCTTGAGGACCTGTTGGTCCAGTAGGTCCTTGTGGAATGACAAAATCTAATATATAACCCGTAGCATTTTCATCCATAACTATTAATGATATATAGCAATCAGAATAAAAGAGAGAATATGATTGACCATATATCATCATTCTCCTTTCTTAACTTTATACTTTAGTTATTTTTACTTCTGCACCAGTTCCAGGAGCGCCTGTAGTAACGCTTCCAATTTGAAAATCTGGAGCAGGCCCAGTTGGACCAGCAGGCCCAGTAGGCCCAGAAGTAATAACTTGATTTATATAGTGTACTTTACAATGTTCATCTTGTTTTATTTTTTGCAAAGCCTTTTTATATATATCCATAATTCCTCCCATAAACATTATATGCAGAAAACTAAAATAAGGAACTAAAATAAATAATAAAAACAAATAGCATATCAGTTGACATAAAGCACCATTTAACATATAATCTAAATATATGCCGCAATAGTATAAAGGTATTACGAGGCCATGGTAAGGCTTTAATCGGCGTTCGATTCTCCGTTGCGGCACCATATAGATAGGAAACTCGAACTTTTCGAGTAAGTAATAAATTACTAGCTAGAAATAGTTAGTTTTTTGTTGTTTAAGAAAGTGAGAGTGATATATATGACAATTGAAACTAAAGAACTTGTAATAAGTGAGGAATTAAAAAAGAAAATAGATATGATATGTAAGTTTGCTTGTGTTAAGTATGAATTTATTAATGGATGTATCATTAATCTTAAAAACACTAATATTGCTTATACAAAGCCACATATATTAAAAGTTAATGGTAATGACTATTTATTATTTGATGAGTGTGATGACATTTTTATAAATGGTTATAACAAAAAAATAAAATTTAAAGATTTAGAAAAATATTTAAAATCAGGTTTATTGTAATTTATAGAAAAAATGATAAAATAGTTTATCAAAAAGGAGGAATGATTAATGAACGAAACAAATAAAATTGCAGGGATATATGTTAGAGTGAGCACAGAAGAACAAAGTCGTGAGGGTTTTAGTTTAAAAGAACAAGAAGAAAGATTAAAAGAGTTTTGTCAGTTTAAAAGATATTCTATCTATAAAGTTTATAAAGATGCAGGGATAAGCGCCAAAAATGATAAGAGACCAGCTTATCAAGAAATGATGAATGATGTTAGAAATAAAAATATAAATGTTATTGTTGCTTTTAAATTAGATAGATTAACTAGAAGTGTTTATGATATTGAAAAATTAATGAAAATAGTAAATGATAATGAGTGTGATATAGATTGTATGGCAGATGAATCAAATACTACTACTTCAAATGGTAGAATGGTAATGAGAATAATGACTAGTGTATCACAAAATGAAATAGAAAAATGTAGTGAGAGAACTAAATTTGGAATGGCTGGGGCAATTCGTTCTGGGCACATCCCAAATCAGCCACCTTTAGGTTTTAAAAGAGTAAATAAAAAGTTAATTCCAGATCCATTAACTAAAGACATAATTATAAGAATATTTGATTTATATTTAGAAGGTAAAAGTTATCAAACTATTGCTAATATATATAATGATGAACAAGTTTTAGGTAAAACTAACTGGAGAGATTCAACAATAAATCATATTATGACAAATGAACTTTATAAAGGTGATTATGTTCATGGTAAAAGGACGAAACATCCAACTTATTATGAAAATGTTGTAGAACCTTTAGTATCTAAACAAAAGTGGGATGATTGTCAGTACCAAAAACTTAGAAATGCTAGGCACTATGAAAGAACTGCTACATATTTATTTACTAATAAATTAAAATGCTCTTCTTGTGGTAGATTTTTAGGTGGATGTGCAACAACTAAGCCTAATGGTAAAAAATACTATTATTACAAATGTGAACATTGTAAGATTACTTATAAAGAAAAAGAAATAGAACAAGAATTAATGGCTTGTATACTTGAACTAATTAAAACAGATATGATGATAAATGATTACTATACACCATTTATTAAATCAAAATTAGATAATAAAGATATTAATTACGAGAAAGAATTAAAAGAACTAGATAAACAACTAGACAGAATAAAATCAGTTTATATTAAAGGCATCATGAAAATAGATGATTTCGAACAGGAAATTAAACAAATAGACTTTAAAAAACAGAAATTAAATAAGGAGTGGCAAGATCAAAAACAATATGAAAATTTAAAATTCACTATTGATGATTTATTAATACTAGAAGATAAATATAATCTTGATACTTTCATTAATCCAAGAGAATTTATGAATAGAATAATAAACTATCAAAATAAATCACGAGAAGATAGACAAAAAATGATTTCTACTTATATTGATAATTTAGAAATTAGTAAAAATCACAATAAATTAAAGATTGAACATTATCATTTTAGGAAAAGTTTCTTAACTGATTTATTAACTTTTAATGAAGAATATAATTTGCCTTTAAATTATTCATTGTTTGAAGATGAATATGGAATTCCTATCCCACAGAATAATGAAGTTAAAACTAAAGAAGAATCAAGAAATTATTTTAATAAATTAAATAGTATTTTAGGTAATGAATATAAATTAAATTATTATGAAATAGATACTGATGATGACTTAACTAACCTAAAAATATCTAGTGAAATAGAAGTTGAAAAGATAATTAGATTAATTACTTTAAAGATTGAAAAATTTGATAATGGTAATTTAAAATTAGGAGTTATCACAGTAGATTTAAGTGATATAAAAGATAGCAAAAATAATCAAATATTTAAAGAATTATTAGGAAAAATAAAAGATGCTTTTAAAGAGGATGAATTTGTCTAATCATCCTACTAAATTTATCAAAAATATAAAAATAGGATGAAAATTAAAGATATAAAATTCTTTAATTATAAGAGTTAAACAATTATCCATCCTTAATATCAACCTACAAAGTAGGATGAATTTTGCAAGTGCAAAATCAGATTTGTGTATATGCAATTCCTTATGGAATAAGGGTTAAATTGCATAAGATACACAAACTTCTTATCCTGCTTCTTTAGATATTATTAAATTTTATAATATTTTCATCCTATTTAATTATTTTGAAATTACCTAACTAGGTAGATTATATTTTTAAAAGATAGTATAATTATATTAAATAAAGGAGATGATATTGTGCTAGAAAATAATTATTTTGAACTTTTAGAAGATATTAAATCTACTTTAATAACTACTAGAAATAAGGTTATAGAAAACGCTAATAAAGATTTGATTATTATGTATTATAATATTGGTTTAAAATTGATAGAAAATAATAAATGGGGTTCTTCATTTATAGATACTTTATCAAAGGATTTAAAAATTGAATTTCCAAATATTAAAGGAATGTCTGCTAGAAATCTAAGATATATGCAAAAGTTTGCTAAAGAATATAATAGAGACGAATTTTTGCAAGAAGTCCTTGCAAAATTGTCTTGGAATCATAATCAAATATTATTAGATAAAATAAAAGATAAAAACGAGAGAAATTGGTATGCAACTAAATGTATTGAAAATGGTTGGTCTACTACTGTATTATCTCATCAAATATCATTAAAATTATACGACAGACAAGCATTACTTGAAAATAAAACAGAAAATTATAGTAAAACATTACCTAGTTCTATAAGTGATCAAGCAAGAGAAATGTTAAAAGATCCATACATATTTGATTTTTTAACTGAGAAAGAAGATATGAAAGAATTAGAAATAGAAAAAGAACTAACTTCTAATATTACAAAATTACTGCTAGAATTAGGAAATGGATTTGCTTTTATAGGAAGACAATATCATTTAGAAATAGGAAATAAGGATTATTATTTAGATTTATTATTTTATAATTTAAAAGTTAAAAGTTATGTTGTTGTTGAACTTAAGACTACAGAGTTTAAACCAGAATATGCAGGACAATTAAACTTTTATTTATCTGCAGTTGATGAATATGTAAAAGATGAAAATGATAATCCAACTTTTGGTATATTATTGTGTAAAGAAAAAGATAAGATTACAGCAGAACTCTCACTTAAAGATATTAATAAGCCAATTGGTGTAAGTGAATATAAATTATTGTCTGATTTACCAGAATATTTAAAAAGTACTTTACCAAGTATTAGCGATATAGAAAAAAGATTGGAAAAGTTTGATTATGAAGAATAATTATTAAATAAATATTTTATAATTAGTTATATAAAAAGTAATTTTTTGTTTAGATTGGAGAAAGAAAATATGAAAGAATCAAAAGTCATAACATTTATAGGAGGATTTTATATATTTGGAGGAATTATTGTATTGTTGTCATTAATATTTAATGGTAGTGGACTTAATATGATATTTGGTTTACCCAATATTCCAGATTATATTGTAAAATTATTAGTAGGTATTATATATATACCATTAGGCTATTTGTATATAAATAGGATAAAAAATTCAAACTGGATAGTATTAGCATTGGCTATTATATTCTTTTGCATTAGTGCTTCTTTGACAACAGAATTTAATGCACAACCATTTATAGGAAACTTGATATATTCTTTGTTTGTTATAATTGCAACCATTGTGAGAAGAAAAGAGTTTATAAATAGTTTGAATACAATAATAAAAAAATAATAGGTAACTATAAAATTACAATTTGAAAGCGAGTTGAAGTATAATGAACTTAAAGAAAATAGAAGATTTTATTGATAAGCAGAGAGTTAGTTTTATATGTTCTATTGATGATGAAAATTTTCCTAATGTGAAAGCAATGCTAAAACCTAGAAAAAGAATAGGGCTAAAAGAATTTTACTTTTCTACTAATACTTCATCTATGAGAGTAAAACAATATAAAGATAATT
>CAMYRF010000012.1 GCA_947296775.1 uncultured Mycoplasmatota bacterium | reverse complement strand
CAATAACAATTAAATGAAAAAAAGTAAGAATGACTGCAAGACAAATTAGATCTTTAAAAAAAATAATGTCTAAATAACATCTAAATATAGATGTTTTTTTATTGTAATTATTTACTAACCAATTCATAAGTAGTTGTAAAAACTCTATCATCAGTACCATATTTTAAAACACACCCATTAACTTCCTTACATATAATAACCCCTACTATTTTATTATTAAAAGATTATTTTATATTTTCATCAACATAATTTATATACTTTTTAATCTGGCCAATATATTCAGCTTAAATAAAGTTACTTTAATTTCAATAATCACAAAAAAATTAAATTTATAATTAAACAAAACTTTCTTTTTGGTTTTGACCATTTTTACCCTTCTACATATAATATACGTTTTTTTTATGCCTAATTCCTGCATGGAAAGAGAAAAAAATTACAAAAATATGAACTTTGAAAAAAAATAAGAGGTAAAGAGCCTCTTATTTTATAATAAAACTAATTCCAGTCTTTTCGTTTTTAACACTAACTTCGTAACCGAGTAGGGAAACGGTTTTCTTAACGATCGATAGTCCTAAACCGAATTGACCTTTCATCCCCTTTCTATAGGGACTGAAAATATCATTTAATACAGTTTTATCAATATTTGGTCCATCATTATAAAATACAATTTGGTGGTTATGAACCGTAATTTTTATTTCACTTTCAGCATAACGCATAAAGTTACTCAAAATATTATCGACTATAGCCTCCCACATATTTTCTGAACCATTAAATACCGTTTTTTTGTCAGTGATATTTACTTCCCAGTGGAGTTCTGGTCTAGTAACTTTAAATTTTTCCACTGACGATGTTAGGATTTCTACGATATTAATTGTGTCGCTTTCGTAGTTATCCATATCTTTAATATAGTTTAATTTATTTAAATATAGTAAGGAGTGTACTTTAATATCTAATTTTTTAATTTCTTGTTTTATAATTTTTAATCCACTTTTTTCATCTTGGACACCATCTTCGATTGCCTCAACATACGATTTTATAACGGTGAGAGGGGTTTTAAAATCATGAGAAATATTTTGATACATTTGATTTTTATATTCATCTTGTTTTTTGAGGGTCTCTTTCATTGCATCAATGGCGTGGGATAAGTCCTCAATTTCATCATCGACTTTGTAAGGATCATTCCCAACATAGTCGTCATTGTCTAAATTATCAACCTTCTCTTTCAAATTCTTAATACGTTCTACTAGTACTTGTGACCAAATAGCCACAATTAATAAAATTATTAATAACGTTATTAAAACTACTGGCAGTAACGCTTTTAAAATATCAGCTTTCATTTGAGCGATATAGTTATTATCTGTAATAGCTACCTTATAACTATCACTATCGTCTTTTGTATTATAGTAATACGTGTTGCCACGATAATTAAATTTACCATGTTCGTCGTTTATCTTTTCTAAAATTTGATCAGTCGGAAGCTTTATTACCTTAGATAAATTGCTAGAAGTTGTAACAACATTATCTTTAACAAAAATATAAGCAATATCTTTTTCAATAGTACTATCACTAATATTATTCTGAACAACATCCAAAGGTATTTCCAAACTCATGTATATATTTTTTTCATAAATCGGGATCAACGTTTTTGGTAAAATAATTGCTATGCTTATATAAACAAGAGCAAATACAATCAGAACAATCGCAATTAATTGGCGATATAAATTATACTTTAATTTCATGATAATCTGTATCCATAACCATAAATTGTATTTAATCTGAGTTTAGGCATTTTCTTTCTTAATCTTCTAACTAAATCATCAACTACCCTATCACTACCAAAATAGTTTTCACCCCAAACCTTTTCTAATATATGATTTCTACTAAAAGATTTATTCCTGTTTTGTAAAAGCATAACAAGCAAATCAAACTCCAAAGTAGTGAGAGAAATTTCTTTAGAGCCATCATCTACTAATCTTTTGTCTAAATCAATAACATAATTTTCATAAGTTATTTTCTCGGTTTGCGTACTATAAGTTCTTTTTATAATATTATTAACTCTTAAAACTAGCTCTTTAGGGGAATATGGTTTCGTGACGTAATCATCACTTCCAAGTTCCAAGCCAATTATCTTGTCTAAATCCTGATCACGAGCAGATGTAAATATTACAGGAACTTCTGAAACTTCTCTTAATTTTTTTATTATGTCATATCCGCTAACCGCATCACCTAACATAATATCTAATATCCATAAATCGGCTTTATCAGTCGCATGATTTAAAGCATCAGTTCCGTTATAATATTGAACTACCTCATAACCATCTCTTTCTAAATATGATTTAATCAAATCATTTAGATTCTTTTCATCTTCCACTAAACAAATTTTATACATTACTATCGCCTCATTTATAGTATAACACTATTTAGTTTTATTTGCTACATATATCGCCTCCTTTCGGATATTTATAGAGTCTCTTATCAACTCCACTATCATTGTACAAAACAATTATGTTCATATTTTGATAAAAGTATGGGAAATTATGGTACAAAGAATTTTCTGTTTTCAGCTCTTAAATTTCTAGTGAGTAGATAATTTTCCAAAGCAAAGGTAAAAATAAATTTTGGCTATCTTATCTCACGGTAAGATTTTTCTACCTCACAGGAATCCTTGATTCCTCCATTATACTAGATATAACATTCGTTCAGTATTCTGGTCAATACATTTTGTAACATTTGCTTAATTTTATTGTTTTAGAAAAACACACTTTCCTTATATATAAAAAAAGAGAGTATTACTCTCTAAATTCAAATACAAAATCTAAAATACTAACATCATCGCCATCTTCAGCCCCAAGCGCTCTAAGTTCATCATCAATTCCAAGTTTACGAAGCTTATTAGAAAATCTTAAAACCGCCTCATCTGTATCAAATCTACTCATTTTAAGTAACTTTTCAACTTCTTTACCTCTAATAACACAAGTATCATCTTCTTTAGTTATTGTAAAAGGTTTTTCTTGTTTAAACTTATAAATAACATGACTTTCAAATTTTTCATCCTCATATAAATCGGTTTTTTCTATTTTATCAAGCATATCAGCAACTTTAAGTAATACTTCATTTACACCCTCACCAGTAACTGCTGATATTTCATAAACAGGAACATCTACTTTAGACTTAAATTCTTCCAAATTTTCTTTAGCACCAGGCATATCCATCTTATTAGCAACAACAATTTGTTTTTTATTAAGTAGTTTATCACTAAATAATTTAAGCTCATTATTAATCACTTCATAATCTTCATAAGGATTTCTTCCAGAATATCCGCTCATATCAATCATGTGAATAATTACTCTAGTTCTTTCAATATGTTTTAAAAACTGAATACCAAGTCCATGACCCAAAGAAGCACCTTCAATAAGTCCAGGTAAATCAGCCAAAACAAATGAACGTCCATCACTAGTTCTAACAACACCTAAATTAGGTTTTAAAGTAGTAAATGGATAATCCGCAATTTTAGGTTTAGAGGCAGACACCTTAGAAATAAAAGTAGATTTACCAACACTAGGCATTCCAACTAATCCAACATCCGCAATTAATTTAAGTTCTAACTTAACTTTACGATATTCACCAGGTTCACCATTTTCAGCAAAATCTGGAGCTGGATTAGTACGAGTTGCAAAAGCAATATTACCTCTTCCACCACGGCCTCCATTAGCAACAATAACCCCTTCATCAGGTTTAGTTAAATCCGCAAGAATTAATCCAGTTTCCTCATCAGTAATAACCGTTCCAAGTGGAACTGGAACAACTACATCTTCAGCCCCTGCGCCATGTTTACCTTTACCTAAACCATTTTCACCTCGGTCCCCTTTTATTTTTCTTTTATATTTAAAATCAACTAAAGTATTTAAACCAGTATCAACTTTAAAAATAATATTAGCTCCTCTTCCGCCATTTCCACCAAAAGGACCACCTAACGGTACACATTTTTCTCTTCTAAATGCTTTACATCCATTACCACCATCACCAGCAAATAACTCAACCACAGCTTCATCAACAAACATAACTTCACCTGCTTTCTTAACAATTATACTCTAATAAGTAAATAAAGACAAGAAAAAGACATCAATAATTAATGATGTCAGCATCATGATACTATTTTATATGGAATAATTTCTGTACCTTTACCATACAACTTAATATTTGAATTTAAATACATAGCCGGAAAAATATCACTAGTACTATAACCCGCGCTTTCAGCACTTATACCACCTGCTTCACTAATTCTGTATACAACAGAAGACAAATTTAAAATAATGTTATCATATGCCGTAATTGTCCAAAACCGCTGTGGCCTTATTAAAAAATTAGTTTGACGACAAGTTTCATAATTACTATTATTTAAACTAAAATTTCCACATTGATTAAAATTACTATTAGCCTTTATATAATCACTTACACTTATTAAACCAACATTTCCTCTCCAAGTTATAGACTTTTCTTCTTCTATTTGATTTACTAAATCATTATTAGCATGTGTAACAGCACCTGTATTCCAAACATGATTTTCAATAATTGCTTTAAAATCATCGCTTAATGAACCGTAATAATCATTATTTAAATATGAATTAACTACAGCAGGACGACTCCAATCATTATAACCCCACGCACCAACACCAGTATCCCAATGCATATTGGCTACACTATCATTTTTCATTATTTTTAAAGTTCCATCTGATTCTATAGCTAAAATCCTCCATAAAGTATTATCAATTTCAAGATAATTATTAGGATCCACCCCCTTATATACACATCTACCAGTTTCATAAGTATCAATATATAAACCATCACCAGTAGTTGCATTACAATATTCATTTTTAAGTTCAGAAATTGTTAATATTTTTTGGACTATATTCCCTTTAGCGTTTATATTCAAATTAGTACTAAAAGCGGCATAACCCACTGTTATTCCAAATAATAAACATAAACTAAATATTATTATAATTTTCTTTGTCTTTTTCATTCTTTTTTTTCTCATTATTTTTCACCATATACAGCTTATCAAAAAAAAAAAAAAAAAAAAAAAAAAAAAATTTATTAAAATTTTTTTTTTTTTTTTTTTTTTTTTTTTTTTAATTTTTTTTTTTTAAAAAAAAATTAAAAAAAAAAAAAAAAAAAAAACAAGGTAATATTTTCCTTAGATATAGTATTAAAAAACAGAACTAAAGCTTAGTTCCGCATAAAAAACATACCTGGGCATCAGGCGCTAATCTAGCCCCACATTTTGGACACATTTGAGGTCTACCAGAAGCAGCTGGGGTAATAATAGGTTTTTCCTCTTTAACTTCTTCAGGTTTAGCCTCCACATATGTGGTATGACTCTTATCAGGTTCCAAAGATTGATTTGTAAAAACAGAATCATTGCTAGGAATAACATCTTCTTTAGTAACCGGCTGTATATTATTAAAATCATTAGTTGGTTGAACTGTTATAACAGGCTCAGCTACATTCTCTATAGTAGAAACACTTTCATTTACTGTTACTGTAGGCTCTACTACAGGCATTTCAGGAACTGTTTCTTTTGGCTGCGCAAATAAAATATTTTGCGTTTCCAAAAAGCCTTCAGTTAAATCATATTCATTTAAGGCAAAATTAGGTTTTTTAAATGCTAATTTAGGGAAATTATACATTGGAAAAATAACATACCATATAGCATCTTTTGGATTTTGTCTAAATCCCTTTAATAATTCCCGAGTAATCAAATATAAATAATATAATCCCACAAAAGGAATCAAAGACATATAAAATGTTTTTCTTGGCATCTTAAGTAATTTTACAAGAACAAAAGTAGTATAAACAGGAACATAAGCTTTCCAAACCTCTGTTTTTGCTCTTTTAAATAAAACACCCAAAGAAATTTTAACCGCAAGATAAACAATTAAAAATACAAAAAATAACATCAAAAAATATTTGCCAGTTCCCTCCATCAACATAAAAGCAGCCTCCTATCTTTATACATTATAACATTATAAACTTAAAAAATAAATATTATTTTCTTTTTCATAGTTAAGGGGTGTAAATTCACCATGCCCAGGATAAACTTTAGCATCAGGATAATTACGTATTTTAAGCAAACTATCACGCATATCTGATTCACTTCCACCTAAATCCATTCTACCAATCGAATTCTTAAATAAAAAATCACCAGTAAACATTACACCATCTTTATCAAAATAAATAGTAATACTATCTTTAGTATGGCCAGGAGTATAAATAACTTCAAAGAAGAAAGAACCAATATTATTTTTGCCTTCCTTTAAATTATCATAATCATATACCTTATCAAAATAATGCATAGCTGAATTATGATCTTCATGTCCGTGAGTAACAACCGCACCTAAAACCTTTTTACCATCTAAAAAAGGTTTTATTTTATCATAATCACCACCTGGATCAATGATCAAAACATCATTATCCTTAGTTAAAATATAGCAATTAGTAACATAAGGACTTACATTAACAAAGTCAATCTTCATTTTAAAGGCCTCGAAACATTTCTTAATGACTGCATTTTCTTATTAAAATCTTTTCCAGCAGCAACTCCAGAATTTAAAGGTTCATTGTTTTTATTAACCGCATTTTCATGAATATTATTAGCAGTTTGATTAAATCCTCTTTTAAATTTAGACATACTAGATACTTGTTTTTGAACATCACTAGGAGTCATATTTTTTCTTATAATCATTTCACCATCTCCTTTATAGGCCCATAAGTTAATCTATAACCATCAATTAAACCATATTCATGAATTGCTTCTAAATGTTTTTTAGTTGGATAGCCCTTATGATTTTTAAAGCCATACATAGGATACTTCTCATCGATATCATACATCATTTTATCACGAGTCACTTTTGCAATAACCGAAGCCGCTGCAATACTCATACTTTTTGCATCACCCTTAATTATTGGCATAACTGGAATATCAATTTCAATTGGCATCGCATCAGATAAAACATATTCTAAAGGGACTTGCTTTCTAACCTCATCTATTGCCATAATCATCGCCTTACGACTAGCCGCATAAATATTAATTTCATCAATTTCTTTAGCCGAAACAATACCTATTCCATAAATTGCATTTTTCACAATATAATCATAATATAAATCACGTTTCTTTTCGGTTAATTTCTTAGAATCATTTAAACCATCTAAAACAAAATCTTTAGGTAAAACCACACAAGCTGCAACAACAGGTCCATATAAAGGTCCCCTACCAGCTTCATCAGTTCCACCAATTATCTCAATACCTTTCGCATATAAATCTTTTTCATATTCCCATAAGTCTATCATTGTATCACTATCCTATAACTTATTATACCAAATTATAAAGAAAAAAACACTAAAATTAGTGTTTTAAAATTAATAAGCAAAACTTAATTTATTTTCAATATTATCTAAAAGTTTTCCACTTTCTGTAACATCACCAGCGTCAGTAACAATTAAATAATAAAGTTTACCATTCTTTTGTGTTAGGTATAAATAAACATCTGTATTTACATTATAATCACAATCAAAAGTAACCCATTCAACATCATTTATATTACGTATTTCTTCAGTATCACATTCAAATCCCATACTTGCATATTGTGCAAGTAAAGTTTGAACAAATTCATCTCTTGAGCCTTCATAGTATTGTGCATTGGTACCTATATAAACTTCACCATAAGGAGATTTATAAATCTTGTCATAACTAGCCATAGTTGTTTCCTTATAATCTGAAGGTACAAAAACATTTATCCCTGACATATTAACAACTTTACCATTTTTTAAAGAATCGCTGTTTTTAGTATCATCATAATCATAAGTCTCATCAATTAAATCAGAAGTAAAATTATTCACTTTATCTTCTAACTCATCAGAATTAACATCACTAGTAATCATTACTACAATAACACTAAATACAATTATAAATATAAATACAAAGTAACCTACAGCCGTAACCGCAATAACTGCAATATTACTTAACCCTTTTTCACCCTCAGCATAATTAACTTCACCATTTAAAGCAAGATACCAATTAGCCATAGCAAGCATAATATACGGTATTAACCAAATATATAATAATCCTAAAGTTAAAAATGCAAGTAACATCCAACCAATAAAGCTAAACATTAATCCATAAAATTCAACTCTATGTCCATTTACTAATTCCATAGCTCTACGAAACATATCGCTCATAGACATGTCTTTACATTTAAAATCTAAAGCCATATAAACAAAGCACACCATTACTGGTAAAATATAAACTTGTAAAATCAAAGCAGCAATTGTTCCAACAATAGGAACGCATGATAAAATGCCCGTTCCAATAGAATATAAAAGCATTCCACCAATCGCTTTTAAACTGCAATTAAAATCCTTAAACATGCCTTTAAAAGCGCTACCAAAAGTCACACTTTCATCTCTACTAATAAATAAACTAGCCTTCATCATTCCCACAGAAATAACCATAGAAAATATAAAATATAAAAGCACACATAAGATAATTAATCCAGAAAAAGCTAATACTGATCCAGCATTTAAATCTCCATTAGCTACTGAAAAAGCAATTGATAAAAACATTATTAAAAATAAAACAATAGATACACCAATTTGGACACCTACCATTCCGCATAAAGCACCCTTAGGTTTACTTTTAGCAGATTTTTTTAAAGCTTTTCTAAAAATAGAATCATGTTCTTTATTTTCAGTGGTAATATTTTTACTAACCATATCCTCTTTGCTATCACCTAAAGAACTACCACATTCTGTGCAGAATTTAGCATCATCTTCATTATTTGTTCCACATTTTTTGCAAACCATAAATCTACCTACTTTCATTAATATGATATTATTGTATCACATATTAAATGATAAAATCTATATAAAAAATAAATTTAATAACAAAACAAAAAGGAAAATAACATTTCCTCTTATTTAACCACAATATTTACTAATTTATTTGGAATAACAACCACATTAAGGATCTTTTTACCATCAATAAATTTCTTAACATTTTCATTATCCATCGCAGTCATTTCCATTTGCTCTTTAGTAACATCTGCAGGCATAACAGCTTTACCACGAACTTTACCATTTACTTGAATAACCATTTCAAAAGTAGAATTAATAGTTTTACTTTCATCATATGTTGGCCAAGTGCTTTCACATAAAGCTTCACCTAAAACACTTACCTCATTAATTTCTTCAGTAATATGAGGCGCAATTGGATTAAGCAAATGAACAAGTACTCTTAAATCATCCTTAGTAATACTATCATATTTTTCATAATCATTTAATAAAATCATTAAAGCAGAAACAGCAGTATTATATTTCATATTTTCTAAATCATTAGAAACTTTTTTAATAGTTTGATGAACTAAAGTTTCATTAGTATAACCAGATTTATCATTAAGTTTATCTTGAATTTTCCAGATTCTATCTAAGAATTTACTACATCCTTTAAGTCCATTAGTACTCCAAGCGGCATCTTTTTCATAATCACCAATAAACATTTCATAAGTACGCAGTGCATCTGCACCATATTCTTTAACAATATCATCAGGATTAATTACATTTCCCTTTGATTTACTCATTTTTTCGCCATTAGGTCCTAAAATCATTCCGTGAGACACACGTACTTCAATCGGTTCCTTATTAGGTACAAGTCCAATGTTATATAAAAATTGATTCCAAAATCTAGCATAAAGTAAATGTCTAGCAGTATGTTCCATACCACCATTATACCAATCAACTTTACCAAAGTAATTTAAAGCATCTTTAGAAACAAATTCCTTATCATTTTTTGGATCCATATATCTTAAGAAATACCAAGAAGATCCAGCCCAGTTAGGCATTGTATCAGTTTCTCTTCTAGCAAAACCACCACAATGTGGACAAGTAGTATTTACCCATTCTTCAATGTTCGCAAGTGGACTTTCACCATCATCAGTAGGTTCATATTCAGCTACATCAGGAAGTAATACTGGAAGATCTTCATCAGGTACTGGAACCCACCCACATTTTTCACAATAAATAAGTGGGATTGGTTCCCCCCAAAATCTTTGTCTAGAGAAAATCCAATCTTGAAGACGATAATTAGTTTTAGCCTTACCAAAGCCTTCCTCTTCCAAATATTCAAGCATTTTAGCAGTTGCTTCTTCCTTGTTAAGCAATCCATTTAAAATACCAGAATTAATATAAGTACCTTCGCCAGTATAAACTTCTTTAGTAACATCTCCACCATCAATAACTGGAATAATATCAATACCAAATTTTTTCGCAAAATCATAATCACGACCATCATGAGCAGGTACAGCCATAATAGCACCAGTACCATAATTCATCATAACATAATCAGAAATCCAAATAGGGATTTGCTTACCAGTAACAGGATTAATAGCCATTAAGCCATCAATTTGAACACCAGTTTTATCCTTCGTAAGTTCAGTTCTTTCAAATTCAGTTTTAGTTTTAGCAAAATCTTGATAAGCCTTAATTTCATCCATATTTTTAATCTTATTAGCTAGCTTTTCAATTATTGGATGTTCAGGAGCAATTACCATAAAAGTAACCCCATAAATAGTATCAGGTCTAGTAGTATAAACAGTTAAAGCTTCATCATCAACTTTAAAATCAATTTCTGCCCCTTTACTTTTACCGATCCAATTTATTTGACCAAGTTTTACCCTATCCGCAAACTTAGTATCATTAAGTCCATTAATTAAATCTTCCGCATAATCGCTCATACGAAGTAACCATTGCTCCTTTTCCTTTTGAACAACCTGACTACCACATCTTTCACAAACACCACCAGAAGAATCCTCATTCGAAAGCCCAGTCTTACATTTTGGACACCAGTTTATATTTTTCTTAGCTTTATAAGCCATGCCATGTTTATAAAATTGTAAAAATTGCCATTGTGTCCATTTATAATATTCTGGATCTGTTGTTGAAAATTCCCTACTCCAATCAAAAGAAGTTCCAAAACTTTCAATTTGACCCTTAAAAGTTTTAATATTTTCCTTAACTGCCTCTTTAGGATGAATATGATTTTTAATCGCATACTGTTCAGCAGGCGCTCCAAATGCATCCCATCCCATAGGGAATAACACATTATAACCTTTCATTCTTTTCATACGTGCTACAGAATCCAAAGCTGTATAACTACGAACGTGTCCAACATGAAGTCCAGCCCCTGAAGGATAAGGAAACTCCACTAAAATATAATATTTTTCCTTATCACCACCAGTAATAGCCTTAAAAGTTTCA
>CAMYRF010000011.1 GCA_947296775.1 uncultured Mycoplasmatota bacterium | reverse complement strand
ATATTATACAAATTATACATCATTTACATCATTTTCATTACTCGCAACTTCAGTACAGATTTTCAGTGTTAGTGATGCATTAAATACAATTGTTGAAGTAAAAGATTTCAGTTATGCTCTAGGGCCTATTATTTTGACTCTAGTTCATCTAAAACTAAAAAATACAAGTTATTATGACAATATAAAAACTAAAAATAAGGCACGTACAACATTCTTAAAAGCATTGCTAATAAGCGCAATTTCATTAGGATTTTTTATGTCTACGGTAACAGGAACCGATATCAGTAGACTATATAAACAATGGAACCGTGAGTATGTAGTTATGAAATTTGGGGGATATGTGTATCAAGCTAACGATTTAATCGCTAGTTTAAAACCACAAATAAGTCCACTATTTGGATATGATAAAGCCGCTAAACAAGTTAGAGAATATTATGAAGAATATCCAAGTACAAATAGTGAAAATGAATATACAAATAAATATAAAGGCAAAAATGTAATTGTTATTCATGCCGAAAGTATTCAAAATTTCTTATTAGAAACTGAAATAAACGGAAAACAATTAATGCCCAATTTGAAAAAACTTGCGAGCGAGGGTCTATATTTTTCTAATTTTTATGCCCAAGAAAGTGTAGGAACTAGTAGTGACAGTGAATTTACTTTTAATACATCTTTATTACCAGCTAGTAATGGTACTGTCTTTGTTAGTTATTGGGACAGAGAATATATTTCTATTCCAAAATTATTAAAAGAAAAAGATTATTATACATTTAGTATGCATGCGAATAAGGGAAACATGTGGAACCGTGAAGTTATGCATAAACAATTAGGTTATGACAAATTCTATAATTATACAGTTGATTACGAAATTAATGATGAGGATATAATTGGTTTAGGATTAAATGATAAATCATTCTTTAAACAATCAACTGAAAAAATTAAAAAAATAAATGAAAAAAACAAAAATTGGTATGGTGTATTATTAATGCTTACTAACCACACACCATTTACTGGAGTTGAAGATACAACAGAAATAGATTTAACTTATAAACATACAAAAGTAAATGAAGAAACAGGAGAGACAGAAGAAGTAATAAATGAATATTTAAAAGATACAACACTAGGAAATTACTTCACAACTGCTCACTATGCTGATGAAGCATTAGGAGAATTTGTAAACGAATTAGATGAAGCTGGACTTTTAGATAATACAATCTTAGTTATTTATGGAGACCACGACGCTAAAATAAAACGTAGTGAATATAACCGTTATTTTAACTATAATCCAGATACCGATTCAAAATTAGATTCAGATGATCCAAATTATAAAGAATTCACAAAATATGATTATGAATTAAATAGAAGTGTTCCATTTATCATATGGACAAAAGATAATCAAGAGAAAAAAGAAATCAAAAAAGTTATGGGAATGTATGACGTACTTCCAACATTAGGAAATATGTTAGGCTTTTATAGTCCTTATGCACTAGGTCATGATATATTCAGCATTGAAGATAACTTTGTAGTATTTCCAAATGGAAACTGGATAACAGACAAAATGTATTATGATAGCCAAAGTGATGAAGGAATTTTATTAGATGAAAACGCTGTTATCAGTGCTGATTATATAGATACCTATACAACTAGAGCCGAAAAAGAAGTAGAAGTATCAAATGATATCATTGTTCATGATTTAATCAAAAAAACAAAAGAAAGTAATGAATTATTAAAGGAGAATAAAAATGGCAAAAACTAAAAGGAGAATAAGCAAAAAGAAAGTAACAATATTTGTTGTAGCAATAATCCTAATTATAGCTGCAATAGTGCTTACTATATTTTTAACAAATAAAAATAAAGACGATGATAGTATTAAAGTAAAAAGTGTAGATACTATAGAAGGGTATGATTATACATTAAATAGTAATGCTACAAAATACTATAAGAGTTTATTTAAAGAACTAAAAGAAGTGCTAGAAGCTGATGATGTAGATCAAGATAAATATGCTGAATTAGTTACAAAACTATTTATTGCAGACTTTTATAACTTAGATAATAAATTAAATAAAAATGATGTTGGTGGAGTACAATTTGTTTATAAAAATTTCAGAGGAGATTTTGAAAAATTTGCATCAACTTCCATTTATAAAAATGTTGAAAGTGACATCAGTGGAAAAAGAACTCAAGACTTACCAGCAGTTGCTAAAGTTTCAGTAGAAAAAGGAACAAATGAAACTTTCGAATATGGTGATAACAAAGATGAAGAAGCTTATACCGCAAACTTTGATATCGAATATGAAGATGATTTAGGATATCAAACATCTGGAACAATTACCTTAATTCATAATGGTAAAAAACTAGAAGTAGCTGCTTTAGAAGAAAATAGTGCAAGCTAGTTTCTTTTTAGTTGAAAAAACAAAAAAAATTAGCTATAATGTATATAGTAAGGGAGAGATAGCATGAATAAAAAGGCCTTAATTATAATTATTGTAGCCGCATTAGTGTTAGTAATCGTCGGAGCTACTTTAATACTCACAAAGGATAAAAAACAAGAAATAAAAGAAACTAAAACAGAAGAAAAACAAGCAATTACAGAAGCAGATATAATTAAAGACGAAAGTTATGGCGGATTAAATTTTACAAATACAACGCTTGTAAACGATAATGGCCAATATACATTATCAATTGATGTAAAAAATCCAACTGAAGCAGACATTAATTTAGAACAAGTAAATATTGTTTTAAAAGATAAAGACGGTAATGAAGTCATTTCTTTATTAGGATATATTGGTGACCCATTAAAACCAAACGAAACAAGAACAATCACTTCATTTGTTGATGCCGATTTATCCAAAGTAACATCAAAAACAATCGAACCCGCAAAATAAGACAAAAATCACAAGTTATAATCACTATAATATAATTGGTGATACAATGAAATATAAAAAATACTTTCATATTTATGATAAACCTACAAATAGTAGGTTTTTTTCTTGCATGTTCCACAATAAATCGACATAAAATTATATGGGTGATATCATGCTAAAAGATTTACGGAATTATATATTAGAAGACGATTTTAAAATAACATATCTGAAAAACAAACTAGATATAGTTAACTATATATGCATTGATCACTTTGACGAAGATAAAATAATGATTAGATATAGTGGAGGAGTAGTAACTGTAAAAGGCGAAAACCTAACCATTTCAAAACTCCTAAATGATGAAATACTAATATCTGGCTTAATCAAAAATATTGAACTAAAATGATTGAAAAATTCAAAAGTAAAATAGCCTTAAATATAAAAGGCCGCAATATAAATCGTTTCATCAAAAAATTAACCACAAAAAAAATCAATATTTTATCACTAAATCAAATCAATAAAAATGAAGTAAAAATAATCATATATAAAGAAGACTATGAAGCAGTCTTAAAAATAAAAAGTATATATGAAGTATTAGAAGAAGAAGTATTTGGTTACATAAAAATAAAAAGACTAATCAAATTAAATACCCATTTTATTATCTTTATATTAATTGGATTTATTATATTTCTATTACTTACAAATACAATCTTCGATATAGAAGTAGTGCATTCAAATAAAGAAATTCGTAATCTATTAAAAGAAGAATTAAAAGCAAACGGAATAAAAAAATACACCATAAAAAAGTCATATAACAAATTAGAAAAAATAAAAGAAAAAATTTTAAATAACCATCCAGATAAAATAGAATGGTTAGAAATAGAAAGCAAAGGCACAAAATATATAATTAGAGTAGAAGAAAGAGAATTAGTTAAAAATACAGAAACAAACATTCCAAGAAACATTGTCGCAAAAAAAGACGCTGTTATAAAAAAGGTGGCCGCCAGTAAAGGCGTTATAATAAGAAACACAGATGATTATGTTAAAAAAGGCGATGTAATTATAAATGGAGACGTTATATTAGAAGAAAAAAAATCAATGGGTAAAGTAAAAGCCGAAGGTAAAGTTTATGGTGAAGTTTGGTATGTTACGAAAACAGAGTATCCATTTGTTTATTATGAAGAAAAAGAAACAGGTAAGACAAAAGAAACATACAATATCAAAATATTAAATAAAGATATTGAATTAGGACTTAATAAATATAAAAATAAAAAAGTCGATGAAAAAACAATATTAAATCATCCATTACTACCAATAAAATTAGTACATCAAAAACAAAAAGAAATAAAACTAATAAGTGAAGTTTTAACTTTCGATGAAGCCCTAATAAAAGCCCAAAATCTATCAATAGAAAAAATGAAAAAAAACTTAAAAAAAGATGAGTATATCATTAGAAACAAATATTTAAAAAGTAGCGTAAAAGAAAATAAAGTAGAAGTAGAAATGTTTTTTGCCATCTATGAAGATATAACCGATTATAAAGAAATCGAGTGATAATATGATTAGAAATACAATAATGAGAATATTTGATGCTACTTGGCCAACTATTATAATAAGTATGGTTATACTCATCAGCATGCGAATAACTTATCTATTAAAATATAAAAAACAAATTATCCTGTACAAAGAACTGTTAAGCTTGCTTTTCATAATATATGTTCTTTGTCTTTTCTATGTGGTAACATTTCAAGATGTTAGCTTAGGAATTTCAAATATAACACCATTTACCGAAATATTTAGATATGATGTAGGTTCAAAATTATTTATCAAAAACGTTTTAGGAAATGTTGTCCTTTTTTTACCTTACGGTTTTTTTGCCTCATACTATCTGAAATTAGAAAAACCAATATCCATAATATATCTATCTTTGCTAGTGTCATTAACCATCGAATCAACACAATTACTAATAGGTAGAGTCTTTGATATCGACGATATAATCTTAAATATGATAGGAGGACTAATAGGATTTTATTTATATCATATATTAACAAAAATAAACACCATATTGCCACCACTATTGAAAAAGCCCATGATTTATAATATAATAATGATAGCTTTACTCGTTTTAGCACTAACATATCTAATAGGATTTATAGAAATAGGAGTATGAAATGAACAAATTTGAAATATTTAATGAAACAGAAGAAAAAATAGACATCAAAGAAGAAACAGATTTACTAGAATATGCATTAAAATATAAACAATTAGAAAATGTTGAATTCAACGTAATATTTGTAGATAACGAAACAATAAGAAACATTAATAAAGAATATAGAGGAATTGATAGAGAAACAGATGTTATTAGTTTCGCGTTAGAAGATAACGAAGATATAACATTTGAATTTGGCAGATTACTAGGTGATATTTATATATCGATACCAAAAATGAAACAGCAAGCTAAAGAATATGGGCATAGCGAAAAAAGAGAATTAGCATTTCTAACAATACACGGACTACTACACCTTTTAGGATATGATCACATGACCAAAGAAGACGAAGAAGTAATGTTTAAAGAGCAGGAGTTGATTTTAGATGGATACGGTATCAAGAGATAAACTAAAACAAAAAGGATTAAAAAGATTAATACACAGTTTCAAATATGCCCTAGATGGTCTAATATACGCATTTAAATATGAACAAAACATGTTAGTCCATATACTTGCAACAATAACAGTAATATGTGTTGGATTACTATTAAAAATATCACTTATCGAATGGCTAATAATAATCCTAATTATTGGACTAGTTATCGCAACCGAGCTAATAAATACAAGTATCGAAGCCATCGTAGATTTAACATGTCCAGAAGTAAACCCGCTTGCCAAAGTAGCTAAAGATACTGCCGCTGCTGCAGTTATGGTTTTCGCAATAACTGCCATAATAATAGCCATAATAATATTTATACCCAAAATCATAATACTATTATAAAGGAGAAAACATGGAAGAAAAAATAAAAAGTGGATTTGTTAGTCTAGTTGGAAGACCAAACGTAGGCAAATCAACACTATTAAATAATTTAATTGGAAGAAAAATAGCTATAACATCATCAAAGCCTCAAACTACAAGAAATGTTATTCAAGGAATATATAACGATGAAAATACCCAAATAGTATTTGTTGATACTCCAGGAATACATAAACCAAACCATAAACTAGGAAAAGTTCTAAATAAAGGAGCTTACTATAGTATCGATGATGTAGACGTTGTTTTATTTTTAGTTGATGCCAAAACCGGATTAGGAAAAGGCGATAAATACATAATTGAAAGACTAAAAGACTTACAAAAGCCAGTAATACTAGTGATTAATAAAATAGATGGCCTATCAAAAGAACAAATATTTAATCAAATAAATGAATATAAAGATTTATATAATTGGGCCGACATAGTCCCACTTTCAGCGCTAAAAGATAAAAACACAAAAGAACTACTAAAAGTATTAAAAAAATACTTACCAGACGAAATAAAATACTTCGATGAAAACCAAATAACCAATAGATCAAAAGAATTCATGATAAGCGAATTAATAAGAGAAAAAGTACTAAGACTAACCAACGAAGAAGTACCACATTCAGTTACATGCATTACAGAAGCAATTCATAAAGATAAAGATAAATATATTATAAATGCCGCCATAATTGTTGATAGAGATTCACTTAAAAAAATAATAATTGGTAAACATGGTGAAATGGTAAAAAAAATAGGAACTTTAGCCAGAAAAGATATTGAAGCTTATTTAGACGCTAAAGTATATTTAGAACTATACGTTAAAACAATCAAAAAATGGCGTGAAAAAGAAAAATATTTAACTGAACTAGGCTTTACTGACTTTTTAGAAAAATAAAGGAGAAAATAATGCGCAATTTAACCTCTGATTTTTTAACACAAACAATAGAAGAATATTTGAAGCTAGATCCAAACGGTGATTATATTTTAAAATCTTTCTATAGCTTAGAAAATCAAACCTTAGATGAATTATTAGAAACAAAAAAACAAGAATTAGAAGATGCATTATTAGATTGGCTGTGGTTTGCAAAACCAACGAGCAAAAAATTTGGAAATAATGGTAACCAAATAGAAATCTATTTTAAAAACGATTTATCACTAGATATCGCTAATGGTGTATATTATTTCCAAAAAACATTCTATAAAAAAGACGCTGAAAGCGATAACCGAATCATCTTTGCCATAATTACCCCAAAAACAAGAAATTATGATTACTTTACATCATACTTACAAAAACTAGTTTTAGAAAGTTTTAATCATGACGAAGAAAAACAAACAATTCTAGATAATATAGATAAAGTAAAAACAAAATAAAAGGAGAATAAACAATGCAAGAAAAAATACAAAAATATAGAGAAATTTTACAAATAATAAAAGAAGAACAGACACTAAATGAAGAATTAATTGCCTACGGAAATAATGAAATAGGTAACTTAGAATTTAAAAGATTAGAAGCATTAAATAATGTAGATTTTTATGCAACAATGGCCTTTGACGCTGATACTTATACAAAAAATAAAAAAGAAGCATTATTAAACTTAATTTTAAGATGTACTAAAAATGGCGTTGAATTTCCAAAAAGCGATAATGAAGCAATCAACATCGCCGCTGAAAATAGTGCGCTAGCGCATAACCTAAATGGTCAAATGGAAAGACTTATAGAAGAAATGACAGAATTAACAATAGAGCAAATCGAACTAGAAGATTTCGCCGAAAAAACAAAAAAGCAAATTAAAATTTTAACAAAATAATTGAATAAAAAATAAAATCATCACTCACAATAATAATAGGAGAGTGATAAAATGAATTTATTTTGGAATTTATTTGAAAAAACAGGGAAAGTAGAATATTACTTAAAATATAAATCAGAAAAAAATAAAAAAAAGAGGTAAAAAATGATAGAAGTAGAAGGCATAGTAATTAGTGAAACAAATTACAGTGAAACATCAAAAGTACTAAATGTAATGACAAAAGAATATGGCCTTATTGGAATAATGGCCAAAGGATGTCGTAATATAAAAAGCCCACTTAGAAGCGTTTCAACTAAACTAACTTATGGGAAATTTATAATTTACTATAAAGAAAATAAGCTATCAACCTTAAAAGAAGTAACAATAATAAACCCATTTAAAAACCTAAAAAAAGATATAACAAAAATTAGCTATGCCTCATATCTACTAGAACTAAGCGAACAAGTACTAAAACAAAATAACAATGAAGAAATATTTAACCTCTTAATAGAAGCCCTAAAAAAAATAGATGAAGGCTACGATCCATTAGTAATTTTAAACATAATAGAACTAAAATATTTAGATTACTTAGGCATAATGCCAGTCATAGATAGCTGCGCCGTTTGTGGTAAAAAAACAAATATAGTAACCCTTTCAAGTTATAAAGGCGGCTACATTTGTAATAATTGCTATAATCATGAAAATATAGTTAGCGAAAAGGCAATCAAATTAATCAGAATGTTTTTCTATGTTGATATTTCAAAAATCACAAAACTAGAAGTATCTGATCAAACCAAAAACGAAATAAACATATTTTTAAACGATTATTACGATAGATATGCAGGACTTTACTTAAAAAGTAAAAAATTCATTAGGGACTTACAAAAATTATAAGTCCTTTTTTATTGCCTAAAATCCACTCCCTAACTTCTTTACACTCGTTTACAAAAAACGGGTGATAAACTTTGTTGATTTTCTTGACTGCGTAGGGAGGATAATAAAACTGTAATGTAAGAATAGTAAAAATATGTTGCCAAATGCAAGGAAATATTTTTTAACACTATTAAAGATAGGCATTATAAAATATAGAAAGGAATAAAAACATGAACCAAACTAAAAAAAGAAATATAGGAGCATTATGAGAACCGTTAAATGCAGGAGATAGTAAAGTCTTAACAGTAAAAGTAGAGTATGATAATAATGTAACAAGTCAACCAGATAATCTAAAATCATAACTAACAATAACATTAGATTATGTACAAGAAACAACAAGTACAGTGGTTCCAACAAATAATGTGGTATATAGCAGCTTCCAATGGCAGTGTGTTCGCAGGTGATTCGATTCGCCCTTATGCAGCTGCAACATCGTTTCTAATAGCAGGAACGTTAACTAGAAATCTAGAATCTAATATTTTGCTGATAGGAAAAATATTTATCATTCGCTTAAAAGCGAATGTAATGTGCTAAAGACTACGATTAAACATAGTCTTTTTTTTGTTAATTTGACAAATTCTAATATTTTGTTATACTAAACGGGTCAAAAAAAGGGGGCTATGTAATGGAATCTAATTTATATCAATTATTAACTGAATATGGTTATAGTGAAGATAAAATTAGAAAGATGTCTATAAGATTTCCTTTAATATATAGCTATAGTGAATTGAATATAGAATCAACAATTGCTTTTTTTATTGAAAAAGGTTATAGTGAAAATGAAATTCAAACTATGTTTGTAAAGTGTCCTAGCTTATTGTCTTTTAGTAATTATAATTTAGATAAAAAAAGGGACTACTTAAAAGGTAAGGGTTATAGTGAAAAGCAAATAAATAGAATGACTGTATTGGTGCCTTCAATATATAGTTTTAGTGAAGAATATATGGAAGAAAAAAGAAACTATCTTTTAAAAAAAGGCTATAGTGAAGATAATATAAATAAAATGACTATAAAATTACCTGCAATATATGGACTTAGTGAAGAAAATATAGAGGGTAAACGAAATTATTTTTTAGAAAAGGGATATAGTGAAATTGAAATAAATAAAATGACCATAAATTTTCCTCAATTATATGGACTTAGCAAAGAAAAGATAGATGAAAAAAGAAATTATCTTTTAAAAAAAGGTTATAGTGAAGAAGAAATTAATAGAATGACTGTGGGTTTATCTCCGTTATATGGTTATAGCGTAGAAAATATAGAATCTAAAAGAGAATGTTTAAAAGAGTGTGGATATAGTGAAGATGAAATTAATAGAATAACTATTAATTTACCAGCAATATATGCACTTAGCGGGGAAAATATAAGTAGGAAAATATGGCATTTTAATTTACTTGGTATGAATGATTTAATTTTACGTGATACATTAAAATTGATGCAGAGTGTGGAATTAACATATGCCAGAAGTTGTTTTTTAGTTAGTCAGGGTTATTCTTTAGAAGAAAATACGTTTAGATTATTGTTTTTAAATGCGAAAAGTTTTGAACAGAAATTTGGGTTTACTAAAGAAGATGTTATAAAATTATATCCATATGATGAATATGAGGAAAATTTAATATTAGGTGATTATATAGAAAAAACAAAATCAAAGAAGAAATTTTGTTAGAAGTGATAGGGGGATTTTGATATGAAAATGTTAACGAAAGAAAGTTTGTCTTATAGTGAATATGCTAGACAATTAGAAAATGGTATGAATATTTCATATGAAGAATTTGAAAAACAAAGAAGAGATGATTGGATGCAAGGGTATAATCTTGCATATAGATTTTATATTTTTCATGGTACTTTAGATGTTCCATTAGATTATATTATTGATGGATTTCCATTAGGTAATTGGATTGATAATCAAAGAAAACAAAAGAGTGCTTTAACAGTAAATCAAAAGAAATTATTAAATAACATTAATATGTTATGGCATTTAAAATGGAATCATCATAAAATGAGAGCCAAACAGGAAATAAGATTTGGTGAAGAACAATATGTTAAATGGATAGAAAACTGGAGACTTGCAAAAGACTTTTTTGAAGAGTATGGTCATTTAAATATTCCAACTAATTATGTTGTTAAGCATGAAAATGGTAAAAAATTTCATCTTGGTGCTTGGTATCAAAATCAAAAGACTAATTTTAATAATGGTAGATTACCTGCTGAGAGACTTTGTAAATTAGACATGTTATTTATGGTGTTTGATAATACTAATCAGGATGAAATTGATAGAATTTTAAACGTAAACGATCATAATTTTTTACCTGATTATTTAAAAGGTGTCGATCCATTTAAAGAGAAACCTATTTCTGTAATTTTTAATAATGGTCATGTTAGTCATAAAATGAGATTACAGAGAAATATTAGTCATTTAAAAGCGTATTTTGAGGAGTATAATGATTTAGATATTCCTCAAACTTATAGTGTTAGTCTTGAAGATGGTAGTGTTATTAATTTTGGTTCTATATTAACTTATATTAGAAAAAAATATCGTGAAGGTAAATTAAGTGATGAGGATATTAGTGAATTAGAAGAAATGAATATTGTTTGGGATCCAAGAGGAGTCATGACTAAAAAAGAACTTATTGATTTAAGAGATTCAATTGAGTTAGTACTTGAACAAATGGATTCAGATAGTTTGTTAGAAGTAGAAACATTATTAGAAAAAGATTATCCAATATCACTTGCAGACGAAGTGGAATTAGAATATCAAATGTTGGCTGTAAGAAATCAAAAAGGGTTGACAAAAAAGTAAACATCACATAAAATGTAAATAGATATTTAAAGGCGATGATAGGCTTGGAAACCTGGAGTCATATACATTAAGGGATTCTTCTTGAATAAGTAAGCTGGAACCGACGGCTTGCTCGTCCTTACATT
>CAMYRF010000010.1 GCA_947296775.1 uncultured Mycoplasmatota bacterium | reverse complement strand
TCTATGGTTACTATACGATATCTATAGTTTATTTTTTTGCTTAGTTTTGTTGCGTCTTCTATGTTTTCGGTAACGATGATATTTCCTAGTTGGTTTAGAATGATGTTTTGGTAAGCGTTATCATATTTTACTAAATCGCTGGCAATACATGCGAAATATGGTTCATGATTTATAGTATCCATTGTTTCTTTATCGATGTATTTAGCTTTTATTATGTTTAATGGGAAGAATGTTGCTCTTCCAATGTTTTTTATGTATTTAATGGCTTCTTTAGCGCAGTTTTCGTTATCTACTATGATGTTGTTTGTGTTAAAACCTAATGCGGTTGAAATAGCTAAACTATATTTAGGGTCTGTTTCTATTAGATTACCTAATACGTTATGAATTCCTGTTAATTTTGGATTGTTTAGGATGCTTTTAACTGCTTGTGGTAGCATTCCGCCGTTTTCGATATTATCTTTTAAATTTTCAGCTTTTATTTCTAGATTGTTTTTTTGTCTTAGTGTTAATGTTAAATGATTTTCTAAATTTTGCTTTTCGGTTTTTATATTTTTAATTTGGCTCTCTAGTTTTTTTATTTCTTCTTCAACTTTTGTTGTTTCTTTATTTATGTTTATAATATCAGTGTCTAAGCTATTGATTTGATTTTTTATTTGGCCTTCTTTTTCTTTTAGTTCGATAATTGTATTATGTAGTTTAGTGTCTTCTACTTCGTATTTTTTTCTTTCGGTAATTATATCTTTACGACTATTTAATTTTTCGGCTTTGGTAGTATATTCTAATATTTCGTTTTGTGTTTTTTTGATTTGTTCGAAGTTTTTGTTTATTTCGTTTTTATATTCTTCTATTTTTACTTCTGATTGATTTGATGAAACGCCTAGTTTTAATATTTCGTTATTTAAGTTTTCCATTTTTTCTTTATCGTTTTGATATTGATTATTTATTTTTGTTATATCTTCAGTAATAAGAGCGATTTCTACTTCTTCTAAATCTTCTTTAGCATTCATGTACTCTAAGGCTTTTTCTTTAGCTTCTTTTAGGGGCTTTATTTGTGGTTCTAGTTCACTTATTATATCGTTTACTCTACTTAAGTTATTATGTGTTTTATCTAATTTTCTAATGGCGTCTTCTTTTCTTCTTTTGTATTTTAATACACCTGCGGCTTCTTCAAAAATTACTCTTCTTTCAGATGGCTTACTGCTGATTATTGATTCTATTTTACCTTGTGAGATAATATTGAAACTTTCTTTAGCAATTCCGCTATCTAACAGAAGGTTTGTGATATCTTTTAGTCTTACTCTTTCGTTATTTAAAAAATATTCGTTTGTTCCGTCTTTATATACTCTTCTTTTGATTTCTACTTCATCAAATTCTAAAGGTAAATATTTATCGGTATTATCGAAAACTAAGGTAACTGATGCGACGTTCATAGCATTTCTACTTTTACTACCAGAAAAAATTACGTCAGCCATGTTTCCGTCTCCACGTAATGATTTTACTGATTGTTCTCCTAAAACCCATCTTACGGCATCTACTACATTACTTTTTCCTGATCCGTTTGGACCTACTATACCTGTAATTCCGCTTGTTAATTCGATATTAGTTTTATCAGCAAATGATTTAAATCCTTGCGATTTTATTTCTTTTAAGTACATATACATCACCTTTACACTAATAACAATTATAACAAAGTTTAAAAGAAAAAACAATCATTTGATTGTTTAATTGGCTAGGATTAATGTTAGCATATCTATGAATGAATTTGCGGTGTCTTTCCACCAGTAGCCGATATCTTTTATTTTATTATTTTTTGTATTTTCGTTATTTACTATTAAGATGTATTTCCCTTTTTCTTCTTTTAATTTTATATCGTTTGTATATCTTTTATATTTTTCTTTTGCTTGCTTTAGCAATTCTTTATCGCCATATATGTATAATTTCCCTTTATTTATATACACGCTATCTCTAACGAATGTTTTTAAAAATGGTTTTACTGTATCCATGTTACAGATGATATTATCAGTTCGTTTTTTTCTAAAAACTTTTTTTATTTTTTTTATGTTTACAGTTCTTGGTTTATTTAGAACTCCGAATTTCTTTTTACTTAATCCTTTTGGATTTTCTTCTAGCAAATTACAAAGAGTAATTTTATCATTTTTTTTGATGGCTTTTTTTAGTTTTTCGCTGGTAATTCCTATTCCAAGCAATGAACCTTGCATATTTTTTATTTGGTTTATTAAATAGTTATCCATTTATTGTTCCTCCTTTATGAGTTCGTTTATTACGTAGCTTGTAGCAATTAATCCAGCTGCCGCTGGCACGAAAGCGTTTGAACCTATTTTTTCTGTTTTTATTGGTTTTTCATCCGAAAACACAACTGGTATTTTGCCTTTTATTTTTTCTTTGTTTATATATTTTCTTATCTCTTTGGCAATAGGATCATAGCTAGTGTTTTTTATGTCGGTTATTGTTAATTTTTCTGGATGCATTTTATTGCCTGTTCCCATAACTGAAATAAGTTTTATGTTTTGTTGTTTTGCTTTTTTTATAATTATCTTTTTTGTTTTTATGGTGTCGATAGCGTCAATTATGAAGTCTGGTTTTTGATTAAATATTAAGTCTATATTGTCTTCGGTTATAAATTCTTTTATTTTAATTATTTTGCATTCTTTATTTATAATACTTTTTCTATTTTCAGCTTCGTCTACCTTATATTTACCGATATTATTTTGGTTTGTAAGTAATTGTCTATTTAGATTAGTTATATCTATTTTGTCATTATCAATTACTATTATTGTTCCGATGCCACTTCTTAATAGTGCTTCAAAGGCATGTCCACCTACTCCGCCTAGTCCAAGCAGCAGGACTGTTTTTTCTTTTAGCAATTTGGTTTTATCGCCTATTATAAGTTCTAATCTATCAAACATGTTTTTTCACCTAAAAATATTATACTAAATTTAAAGGAAAATAAAAAGGGTCAATTTTAAAATAAAAACCTATAGGACCTAGCCTATGGGTTATAAATAAGATTGTTGCGTCTGTTAATAGTTGGAGGTATTGTTATTCCATCGTTACCATCATCTATTGCTTGTTCATAAGTTAACTCTAGATTAATACTTACACTTATATTTTCTGGCTGACTTGTTATGTTATTGTACATAACCCCAATATAAAGGTGATTTTGATAGATATACCTTGTTTACGTTATTTTTTGATTTTAACTTTTTGCTTGCTTTTGGCTGCTTCTTTATCATAGTTAAATTCTGCATTATTTTCATCTATTATTTTTAGTTCGTTATTTGTTTGTGAAGTTAAAATGTATCTTCCTATTTTATCTTCTGATAGATAATATCTATATATAAAGCTATTTAGATTTTCGTTTTGGATTTTTTTGAATTCATTATATGATAGTGTTACTTCGTAAATTAAATTTGGTGATAGTGTTCCTTTTACTTCGATTAATTTTGGTGTTTCTGTTTCTGGATCAAAACTTAAAACGTCATATCCAAAACCATCCCCTACATATCTTGAAACCCAAAATATTCTTTGGGCTAAATCTGGTCTTCCAGCTGCGCATAAATATTCCCATTCTTGCTGGCAGGCTACTTTTTCGAAATACATTCCAACTGATGCGCTGTAAAAAGTTTTTTCTTCTTCAGTTAAATTATTATATCCTCTTGCATATAGATGTTTAGCTTTTTCAAAATTTTCTTCTATTTCTTTATCGGATGGATATATGTTTTGAGGATTTATTTTTGGATTATCGGTAAAACTTGAAAAATTTATATTTTCGTATTCCATAAATATATTAAAGTATGATTCCCATTTTTTAATATCTTCTTTGGGCGCCGGCATGATACTTATAAAACTATAGATTAAAGCATCGTATCTATTTTCTTTTAACCCAAAAAGCTGCGATATCAAATAACATTCTAGTTCAATGTTTTTTGATGTTTTAAATGGTAAGTTTTTAAATGTATGTGCATCTCTTTCAGAATATTCAATATTGTTATTGGCTAGGATGTTACAGAAATTATGGACTTCTTTGGATCTTTTATATAATAAATTTTCTATTTGTATTGTTAGTTGAAGTATATCTTCTTGGCCTGGGTGTGTTTTCATGCTGTTTAATGCATTATCAATATCTGTTTTACTTATGTTTTCTGTGTTACCCTTGATAAAATCTATTACGTTAAGTATTGGCTGTAATTGTTCTTTGTTAAACATAGTTTTCACCTCTAATTTTGTTTTGTATAATACCAAAAATTTTAATTTAAAGCAAATTAAAACAGTTAGTGGTGTTCTAACTGCTTACGTTATTGATTATATATGCAGGGATGCCGCAATTGTCATATATTATTTCGCCGTCTATTGGATTTATTCTTCCGCAAACTATAACGTCAGTAATATTTTGATATAATTTTGTTCCATAGTCATCTGTTCCGATGTATACATATCCACCTAGATTTAAAACTTTTGGGTCTGGGTTTGTTATGATATGGCATCCTTCTTGATATATCTTTTTTATTTTTGTGTTTTGCAATTTTTCTTTTGCTTCTTTAATTAATTCTAGTGTGTTATTTGATTTTTGGATTTGTTTTAGGGTATATAAAATAAAAAGAAAAAGTAAAAAGGCAAATTCTATAAATACTGGTTTGTGGGTCATTATTTCTAATACCATGAATGGTATAATTGAAATTAATAATGTTAAACAAGTATTGATATATTTTGTTTGCTGTTTTTCTATATTAGTTATAAATTGGTTTTTCATCTTCAATTATAAACTTATTAAAATGCATTTCCTTTTTTAATGTATGCCCTTTATTTATTTCTTTTTGTACATCTACTAAATAATTAACAAATGACGGAAATGAAATTACGCTTCCCATAAGTAGTGTTAATTGTGTATCAGTTGCATAAACCATATTTGTTGTTATTAAACACACGCAACTTAATGTGCCAACTAAAGCAAATCTTCTGTGTTTATATAATTTGTTTAAATTTACTTCTAAATTACATTCCATTTTATCACCTACAAGCATGCTATATATTATCATTTTTTCTTTTTTTAGTCAATTGTTTTAATTTAAAAAAAGCTTTTGGCTTCTATTTTATTATATTATAACTGTTTGACATTACGTAGTTTCCGTTTTCATATACAGACGCTATTATATTGTTTGTATTTGGTATTATTTTGGTTTGTTTTTCTGCATCTATAAATGTATTTCCGCCATCTAAACTATACTTATAAGTATAAGTGTTTTCTTTGTTTGCTGGAAAATTAATTGTTAGTTCATTATTGTTGTAATTAAATTCTATCCCAGAAATGACTTTTATTAATCTTTTTCTTTTGGTTTTGTTATTTGATGAATCTTTGGCTTCATAAGTTATTACATAATCTCCTGGAATGGTTGAAAGTGTATTTTTGAAAGTTATATCTACTTTCCCTGAATTATCAGTAGCACTTACGCCTTCGTTTAAATCAAATGATGCAGCTTCAGCACTTGTTATTGTTTGTTTATCAGGGACACTAATTGATGGCGATTTCTTATCAATTATTTTAATTGTTCTAGTAATTACATCATCATTTACGTAATATTTTATTTGATATGTTCCAAAATTTGAAGTATCTATTTGAGGGACTTCGGTATCGTTTATGTAGTATGCGGTTATATAATCATCTTTTGTATCTAACCCTTTTTCTTGGTAAGGATCGCCTAAATTTATATATTCTAAATAGTTACCGTTTAATAAAGTGCTAGGGATTTCTTTATCATAAGTAATGTAATCTATTTTTTGGGTTTTATGACTAATAATAGCGTCAAATATAAAGGAAGTTACTGCGAATATTACAGCAATAGCAACTAATCCAACCACTTGTCCTCTGCTAAGTCTACTCATCTGTTTCCTCTGTTAATTTGCATTCTTCTTTGGAAATTTTTTTATTATTTTCTTTTGCTACTGTTATTTTTTTCTCGTCTTTGGATTTTGTTATACATACTTTTCCTTTTTCATTCCATAATTTTAATTCTGTTTTACCGTTTTCATCTATTTTGAAAGTTCCGCCATCTGGTAAATCTCCTGTTAAAGTGATGACATCAATATTTCGGTTGTTATCGTAGTCGATTATTAGGTCTAATTCTTCATTTTGCCCTGCTTTTTTTACTTGATATTGCTTTGCAGCAGAAATTAAACTGTACCCTGTGTCAATAAAGGCTTTTTCTCTAGCTGTTTGAATTGTATTTAATATTACAGGCGTGGTTACTAAGGCAATGATTGCGAGAATTACTATAATTCCGAGTAATTCGATTAATGTGAATCCTTTTTTCATTATTCCACCTCTTCTACTTTGTATTTGTAATTGTTTCCAACTTTGGTTATGATTATTTTTGTGTTTTTGTTAAATTCTTTGCCTGTTTTTGGGTTTTCAATGTTTAATGATAAATTACCAGCGTCTTGTAATTCTTTGATCGTTTTAGATTGTGTACTATTTTCTTCTTTTGGTAGTTCGCTTAAATGAGTTGCATAGTAATCTTCTGCACCTTTTATTATTTGATTTATTTGGGTATTATATAATTTTTCTTTATTTTTGTTTATTGAATTATCAATTACAGGCACAGCAATAACGGCTAATATTCCTAAGATGGCAATTACACCTAATAGTTCAATTAAAGTAAATCCTTTTTTCATTTTACTCACTCCCCTATTATTTACATTTTACACTATATGATGTTTTTTATCAAGAAAAAAGCAAGATTACATTCTCTTGCATAACACTTTTTCTTTGACATCTAATTTAGAAATTGGTGTACCAGTTGTTGGGTAGCTAATTGCTCCGTTTGTTTTATTAACGTATTCTTCAACAACTACATCTTCGGTATTTATAAAACCATTTAATCCATCAATATTAACAAATTCATAACCTTCTAAGCTTTCTGATGCCATGTACTCTTCCTCGGTTACAAAGTGAGTGCCTGCCTCTTTTATTACCGTATGATGTGTTTTAAATAAACCTAATTCTATTTCTTCTTCAGTTAGATTTGTTTTGATTTCGGTATTTTCTGGGATAATATCCAATGCTTGAAGTGCTGAACATCCACCAATTAAGGTCACTACAAAAAGGATATTTATAATTGGTGCGATTTTTTTGTCACGTTCTGTAAATTGTATGTTTTCGTAGTCTAAAATTTTTTCCATAATTATAACCTCCCTTTTTTTCAAACATTTAACATTCTATCATAATGTATGCTTGCTTTCAATAGTTTTTTAAAGAAAAAAACACTATTTTACAGTGTCTATTTCAAAATCTTCTAATGTATCATCTTCTAAGGCTATTTTACTAATTTTTTCTTCGATATTTTTTAGCTCTTCATCGCATTCTTTAACTAGTTTCATTGCCTCTGTATATTTGTTTATTGAATCATCTAGATCTATTTCACCTGATTCTAAGGTGTTTATTATTTCTTCTAGTTCTTTTACTTTATCTTCGAATTTTTTTGCCATTATTTTTCACCTTCTTTTTCTATTACTTTGGCCTTAAATGAACCGTTATGTAGTTTTACTTGAACTTCATCTTTTATGTCTTTGATGTCTTTTACTATTTTTCCATTACTATAGGTGATACTATATCCTCTATTTAAGGTGTTTAATGGATTTAATAGTTCTAGTTTTTCGATGATTGTTTTTAGGTTTTGTTTTTCTTCTTTATATAATGCTTCTGGTTTTGTGAATATATAATTACTTTTTAGATGATTAAGTTTATCTTTGCTTGTTTCAAATTTTCTAATTATTAGTTCTCTAATTCTAGTTTCTAACAAATCTATTGTTTGTTTTTTGTTTTCATACATAATAGTTGGATTTTTAATTACGAATGAATTTTTTATAGAGTCTAAATATAGTTTTTGGTAATTTACTTTTTTATTTATTGATTCTTTTAATCTGATGTTTAATTGCCCTATATAATTTTGCAGTTCAAAAACATTTGGTACTGCTAGTTCAGCAGCAGCGGTTGGAGTTGGTGCTCTTAAATCTGAAACAAAGTCACTAATTGTAAAATCTATTTCGTGTCCTACTGCGCTTATGGTTGGAATTTTGGAATCATATATAGCTCTTGCAACTACTTCTTCGTTAAAAGCCCATAAATCTTCGATAGAGCCTCCTCCGCGGCCGATTATAAGGACATCTAGGTCGTAGTTTTCTGCTCTTTTAATATTTTTTACGATATCGTCTTTGGCATTTTCTCCTTGAACCAACGTTGGAAAAAGAATAATTTCGCAAATTGGAAATCTTCTTTTAATTGTGGTTATGATATCTCTTACGGCAGCTCCTGTACTAGCTGTTATAACACCTACACGTTTTGGGAATTTTGGAATTGGCAATTTATGTTTTTGGTCAAATAAGCCTTCTTTTTCTAATTGCTTTTTTAATTTTTCAAAGGCTATATATAAATTCCCAACTCCATCTTCTATCATTTCCTCAACATATATTTGGTAGTTACCCGCACCTTCGTATATACTTATTCGCCCTGTTATTAGTACCTTAGTCCCTTCGACTGGTTTAAAATCTACTTTTTGGGCGTTAGTTTTAAACATAATGGCGTTGATTTTACTGCTTTCGTCTTTTATTGAAAAATAGAAATGCCCTGATGTATGGGCTTTAAAATTAGAAATTTCACCTTTTAGAAAAACGTGTTTTAGGTTATCGTCCATATCAAATTTAACTTTTAAATATCTTGTTATGGCACTTACGGTTAAATATTTATTATCCATATTTCACCTACTTATTGTGATAGACTTTGTCTAGGCAGGCGTTTATCATTTTTCTAACATTATCATCACTATATGTTTTTGCGAGCTCCACTGCTTCGTTAATTGCGACAATTTCTGGAGTTTTTGTGTATAGTAATTCAAATATTCCAATTCTTATAATTGCTTTATCTGTATTTCCTAATCTATCTATTGTCCATCCATCTAAATATTTATTAGCAATTTCATCTAAGTCTTTTTTATATGTTATTACTCCGTAAACAATTTCTTTGATAAATTCGTTATCTACCTCTGATACTTCGCTGATAATTTCATCAATGTTATATTCGATATTATTTTTTTCATAAATATCTATTTGATATAAAATTGTCATACATAGTTTTCTAAGTTCACTTCGATTTTTTTGCATTGTCATCACCTTTATACATTATATCAAAATAGTTAAAACAAAAAAAGAGTAATGTGCCTCTTTTTGCTTATTTTGTGCGTTTTTGTTTTGTTTGCACGCTTGTTTCGTATATACTAATTAACTGACCAATAAATTTATCTTGAGAATAATTTTCTTTTGCATACTCTGCAATATTATCTTTATTAAAGGTTATTTCTTTATTTAATGCTTGTTTTATTTTTATGGCAAGTTCTTCGTAATTTTCTGGTTCGAAAAGAATTCCTGTTTCTTCAGTGATAATATCAGGGATACCGCCAGAATTGGTCCCAATTACTGGAGCACCACAAGCCATTGCTTCAATAACTACTAATCCGAACGCTTCATTTCGTGATGGAACTAATGAAACGTCAGCAATGCTGTATAATTTTCTAAGTACTTCGTGTGGTCTATTTTTAATAAATATTGTATCTTTTAAATTTAATTTTTGCGCTAATTCATTCATTTCACTAAATAATTCTCCATCACCAGCTAAAACTGTTAATGTGTTGCCATCTTCATATAATTTTGCAGCTTTTAATAACAAGTCAATTCCTTTGAGTGATGTAAATTTTCCAGCAAATGAAACTATTTTGTCATAGTGTTTGTTTACGCCAAATTGTTTTAAGAATTCATCTTTATCTACTTCTTCTGGATAGAAAACATCAGAGTTATATCCGTTTGGAATTAAAATGGTTTTATCACTAGCGGATGGAAAACATTGCGTTACTAAGTCTGAGTTTCCTTTAGAAATTGTTATTATACTTTCTGTTTTTTCTACTGCATGATTAGCCCATGGCCTAAATTTTTCTGATTCGGTATATCCTATTAAATCTGTTCCGTGAGCAGTTATGATTAACGGAATATCATAATTTGCAGCTATACTTGGAAGTACCCATATATGCCCAGCGTGAATAATATCTGGTTTAAAATTTTCGATTTCTTCTTCTAATGCAGATTTAAATGAGTATATATAACGCGCAAGCTGTTCTTCTGTTAAATCATAAAATGTTTGTATACTTCTTGGATGGGTTGTAAAACATGGAAAATTAAATGGTAACTCTCCTTCTATATTATTTCCGCCATTAAAATATACTGGATGAATTTTTATGTTTTTTTCTTCTTTAGAAACTTTTTTGTTTTCTGGCATTATTATGCATACCTCGTGTCCTTTTTTCACTAGAGCATCTGCTATATTTTTTGTATATACCCCACTACCTGATCCTGTTAAAGGAAAATGGTTCATTAATAATATTTTCATTTTTGTCACCTCTTTGTTTATTATATCAAATTAATTATAACAAAAAAAGAAGAAATTATATATATTTTTCTCCTTTTCCTTGTAATAGTTTTATAGCATACCATAAGTTTGTATAAATTAATAAAATAACAAATAATGCCCATCCGATGATTGGGATTATAATGCAAACAATCCATGGATATGGGAGTGTATATAAATCACTACCTGGAACTTCTAATTTGACACATATTTTTACAGTTACTTCGATTATTAATATAAATAGCATTATTAGTGCTGGAAGAAAACCTAAAAATAGTCCTAGTGCCCAGTAATACCATTTAGTATACCATGCATCTTTTTCATATACGTTTAATAATTTGCCTAAAAATAAATTTGATATTGAACCTGTTAATATATTTAATAATAACCAAAACCAGCAATATTTTCTTTTTAATAATGTCATATGTTCCTCCTTATTTAAAAAGAAGATATATACTATCTTCTATTGACAAGACCCTTGACCAGGTTTAGCTCCTTCAACATACTCTTTATCTATTAATTTACATGATGATTTTGTCATAGAATCTTGTAAATATCCTCCTAATAATTTAACGATGCTTACAACAATAACACTTACTACTGCAATAATTAATAAATATTCTACTAACGCTTGACCTTTATTATTTAGTCTTTTCATTATATCACTCCTATGACATACATCTATTCTATTTTCATTATAAAGATTTTGCTTGAAAAAATCAAGATGTTATAAAGATTTTGATAAAAAATATTTGAAGTGGTGTTATAATGGATTTAGTTAGATTGGTGATTACATGAAAATTAAAGAGTTTAATAAACATTTTGATAAATTTAAAGGTCTTATGTTTAAAAAGAATTTTGACTATGGTGTTAGACTTAGATGCAATGGAATTCATACGTTTTTTATGTTTGAAAATATTGATGTTATTTTAACTGATAAAGAAAATAAAATTATTAAAGTTTATTATAATTTAAAACCTAATAAAATTATTTTACCTAGGAAAAATGTTTATTATACTTATGAATTTCCGACTGGTTATATTAATGATTTGATGACTGGAAATATATTCGATCCTAAATAGGATCTTTTTTTAATGATAATTTGTCAAATCAAGTGCAACACTTACTAAGAACTTCTGTTATAACTTCGT
>CAMYRF010000009.1 GCA_947296775.1 uncultured Mycoplasmatota bacterium | reverse complement strand
GGTCCAGATACTAAGTTGTATACGGATTTTGTTAATGATAATAATCTTCAAGGTGTCGTTACTTTTTTTGGACGTAAAACTAATCCTTTTGTTTATTATAAATCGGCAGATGCGGTTGTACTTTCTTCTGTAATGGAAGGTAATCCAGTTGTGTTTATAGAATCTAGAATTCTTGGTAAACCGATTATAACTACTGATGTTAGTGATGCTTTAATTGAGGTAAAAGATAAATACGGTATTGTAACTAAAATTAATGAAGAATCTTATTATGGGGGGTTAAAACAATTTTTAGATAATGGCTTTATCTGTAAACCTTTTGATCCTGAAAAATTTAATCAAGATATTTTAGAAAAACTTATTGAGGTTATTGAAAAGTAAAGAGTGTTTAAACACTCTTTTATAGACATATAGGTTATTTTTTGATAAAATTAATATAATGTCAAAGTATGGTAGGCGGTGAGTTATGAAAGTATCGGTGATTATACCTGTATATAATGTTAAAGATTATTTAAATAAATGTTTTGATTCTATTGCTAATCAATCTTATAAAAAAATAGAAATTTTGGTAGTAGATGATGGTAGTAATGATGGTTCATCAAAAGTTTGTGATGAATATGCAAATAAAGATGAACGTATTAAGGCGTTTCATTTAGAAAATGGCGGGGCAGCAGCTGCACGTAATTTTGCGATAAAAAAGGCTACTGGAGATTATTTGTTTTTTGTAGATGCTGATGATTATATTGAACTAGATACTATTGAAAAAATGGTAAATTTAACTGATAATGGGCAAAAAGATATTGTATACTGCGATTATTATAAATATTTTGATGATGGTACAACCGAATATGCAAAATTAATTCCGTTTGAATTAACTGATGACAAGGTGCATATTTTAGCTATGCCAGGGCCTGTATGCAAACTTATCAAAAAAGAATTGTTTACAGACAACAATTTATATTTTTTAAATGATAAATGTTTTGAGGATAATGCGATTATGCCTTTAGTGAGTGCGTATGCTAAAAGTACAGAATATTTAAAAGAACCTAAATATTATTATTTGCAAAGAGAAGGTTCAGCTTTAAATAAAAAAGAGTATAATCCAAAATGGGAAGATATTTTTGAAGTTTTAAACTATTTATATAATGGTTTTGTTCAGACTGGAAAATATGATGATTTTTATGATGAACTTGAGTATATTTACATTGAATATTTACTTCATGCTGCTAATTTACGTTTTTTAGATTATGAAGAAGGTATAAAAAATATTGCGTTAGTTTCTAATGTGATGAAAACAAAATTTCCGGATTGGCAAAATAATAAATATTATAAAATGGAAAATATTAAATATAAAATTATTTGTAATTTATTTTATAAAAATAAAATTAATTTAATTAAAAAAATACTTAGGAGGTAACAATGAAAGTAAGTGTGATTGTACCTGGCTATAATTGTGAAAATACTGTTAGAAAGTGTCTTGATAGTTTAATTTTTCAAACACTTGATGATATAGAAATTATTTTTATTAATGATGGTAGTACAGATGGTACTAAAGAAATAGCGGAAGAATATGCCGAAAAGTATAAAAACATTAAACTAGTTAATGTTAAAAATGGCGGGCAATCTAAAGCTAGAAATATTGGTTTAGATATGGCTAATGGTGATTATATAGCTTTTCTTGATAGCGATGATTATATAGAACCAACTATGTTTGAAAAAATGTATAGTAAGGCTATTTCGAGTGGCTATGATATGGTGTTGTGCGATGTGAATATTGTATATCCTGATAAAAATGTAATTATATCAAGCGGTTTAAACTTGGATACTACTGATTCTAAAATAATTAGGAAATCACTTGTTTATTCATATTCTGCTGGCGTTGTGTGGAATAAAATTTATAAAAAAGAATTACTTAAAAATCTAAGATTTAAAGAGGGTGTATGGTACGAAGATGTTCACTTTAATTTTAAATTGTTTCCTACTGTTAAAAGTGTAGGTGTAGTAACTGAACCTTTGATTAATTATGTACAAACAGAAGGATCTATTACTTATACTTATAATGAAAAGTTATATGATATTATAAATAATTTTAATGATTTAATCATTTATTATAAAACAAACGATTTATATGATAGTTATTATGATGAACTTGAGTATTCATATATTAGATATGCTTATAATACGTTTGTTAAGCGATTGGCGAAATGTGGTAGTTTTTCTAAATTTATGAAAGGTGTTAAGTATGCCAAAAGTGAAGTTAAACAACATTTTCCTAAATATAGAAAAAACAAATATTTAAAACCACGTGATATTAAATCATTAATGAATTATGTTTATTTTATAGCATTTAATAATTTATTTGCGAGTTTTATTTATGTAATAAATATTGGAAAAATGAACTGAGGTGTTTTTGTGAAAAATGTGTTGTTTGTAGTTGATGAAAAGCAAATGGGCGGCGTTTCAGTTCTGCTGGAAGATATACTAAAAAGAATAAATTTATCTAAATATAATATTGATATTATGGTTTTACATAACAATGGTGATTATTTGGATAATTTACCTAGTGAAGTTAATTTGATTTATGGTTCTTCTTTTTTTGATGTGGTAGATTTATCTATCTGTGAGGTTTTAAAGACTAAAAAAATAAATAAGATTTTAAAAAAAATTTATTTAGTGTTTTTGATGAAAACGGGATTAATTAAAAACAAAATTGTAAAAGAAAGAAGAAAATGTGTTCATAAAAAATATGATGTAGAAATTGCTTTTAAAGATGGTTTTACAGCGCTATTTACAGCTTATGGCGATAGTAAATGTAAATACCACTGGTTACATACTGATTATTCTATGTATGATTGTACTGCTAAATATAGAAAATTATTTAATAAAACCTTTAATTATTTTGATAAAATAATTGGCATTTCAAAATCGGTTGTTTATAAATTTCAAGAAAAATATCCTAATACAAATTTAGAGGTAATTTATAATTTAATTGATACTTCAAAAATTAAAAAAATGGCTTTAGAAAAAGAAGTGAACTTTGATCCAAATGTTATTAATTTGGTATCTGTAGGTAGAATTCACGATATGAAGGGATATGACCGTTTAGTTAGAGTTTTTGAACGCTTGAATAAGAATGGTAAACTTGATAATGTTTATTTAAGAATTGTAGGGGATGGACCTGATTATAATTTAGTTAAAAGTTTAATTAAAGAATTTTCGTTAGAAGACAAAGTTGAAATGGTTGGTAGAGTTAAAAATCCATTTCCTTATGTTAAAAATTCTGATGCTTTTTTGATGTGTTCAAGGTATGAACCTTTTGGTTTAGTTATTTTGGAAGCTATGGTTTTAGAAACTCCAGTTATTTCTACTGAGGTTGCTAGTATTCATGAAATAATGAATGAAAACTATGGTTTGATAACTGAAAATAGTGAAGAAGGTCTTTATCAAGCTATTTCTAAAGCTATAGAAAATAAAGATATTTTAAATAAATATAAAAATAATCTAAAAGATTATAAATATGATACTGATGAAATTATTAAAAATATTGAAAATTTACTAGATGAGGTGTGAAAATGTTAAAAAGTGACAAGATGAAGAAAACTATATTATATCTATTTATTGGATTTATGATTGCACAACCATTATTTGATATTTTTTGGTTATATAATGATAATTTGATTGCAATGTTTAAATTTTCACCAGCTACAATTATTAGAATGCTGGTTATGGTTATTTTGTTTGGATTTATGTTTATTTGGTGTAAAGATAAACGGAAATATAATTTTTTTATAGGAGCAGCAATTGTATATATTATTTATGCGATTTTTCATCATATAAATTCTGCTAATTTTTATGTTCCTTATGGCTATTTTGATAAGTATTCTTTTGTAAAAGAAATGTTTTATTTAGTTAGAATGATTATGCCTTTGCTTATTGTTTTTATTACTTATGAAAATAAATTAAGTACGAAATATTTTAAGACAATTGTAATTTCAGTTGCTTTAATATTTAGTGTGATTATGGTGGCTACTAATTTTTTAGGCATTGCTTTGGCTTCTTATGGCGGTGGAACTCATCAAATTAAAGCGACTTTCTTTGAATGGTTCTATGGTGATATTTATTCAAAATATCAATACTTAGATATTGCATCTAAAGGTATTTTTCATATGGCGAATCAAGTTAGTGGGGTTTTAGTTTGCTTATTACCACTTGTAATTTATATATATTTTAAAAAACCTAATGTATTACATGGTGTGACTGTATTTTTAACTATTTTGGCGATGATTATGATTGGAACTCGTGTGGCCTCTATGGGGTGGTGTGCGGTTGCAGTCGCTATGGTTATAATTTATTTGTTCTTTGTATTCATTAAAAAAGAATTAACTTTTAGTCTTAGATCTTTGATAGTTTTAATCGTAATGATTATAGTGGGTGTGGTTATTTTACCATATTCACCAGTTATGAATAGAACTTTTATTAATGATAATTCTAAGCAAGTAGAAGATGATATTGATAGTTCTAATGGGAAAAAGGATTTAAAAGAATTGAAAAAATATATTGCTTCTATGGAAGGAAAAGAATTAACTAAAGAAGAAGAGGAAGAATTAAAAGAAAAGAAAGTTACTTTTATTAAAAATTCTTATGTAACTTTTGGTGTTGATCGTACTTATATTGAAAAAATTTATCCATATACTGATGATCCTGATTTTTGGCTTCAAGAATATGAAATTCCTTTTGCGGATAGAGCAAATCACAGACAGCTTAAAACCGATGTTACTCATAGAATTATCGAACTTAATGATAATAAAATGGATTATGTAATTGGTATGTCATTTACTAGACTTAGAAATGCTCCATGTTATATGGAAAATGATATTTATGTTCATATGTATTCAATTGGTATTATCGGTATTATATTGTTTATATGTCCATATTTAGTGATACTTGGATATTCTGTTTATAGAATGTTTAAGGACTATAAGAATAAATTTAATTTTATAAATGTTACTTTAGCGTTTAGTGTTGTACTAGTATTCTTTGCTGGTATAGTTAGTGGTAATGTATTTGATGAATGGATAGTAACTTTATACTTAGGATTAATATGTGGTATGTTGTTACTTAGTATAAATAAAAAAGAAGAAGAATAGGTGATTGTGTGTGCTTGAACGTTTTAAAAAAATAAAACTTAGATATTGGATATATGCTGCAATCTCTTTAATATTCTTTTTTCTTTTTTTATTTGATTTTAGGGCTGTGAGTAATCATAATTTAATAACTTATATTTTATATGCTTTGGTATTTGTTTTTATTGCTTTCATTGTTTTTGTGGCAATACTTAAATTTAATAAAATAAATCCTGATAGTTATTATAAATATTATTTTGCTTTAGTTTTGATTATGGGTATTACATATATGTTATTATCCCCGCCGTTTACTAGTAGTGATGAACAGAGTCATTTTTATCGTGCATATGAAATAAGTGATGGACACTTTATTACTAAAGTTAATGATAACGATGAATTATCCGAATTGCCTAGCTCATTATATAAAACTTATGCTGGTAGTGATGATGTTAAAGCATTTAGAAATAATTCTATTAAATATAGTGAAATTAATTCAATGATTAAAATTCCTTTAGATAAAAATGATAAGGTAACTTATGGGACGGGGTATGCGACTAGTTATTTGGGTGCGGCTTTATATTCACCGTTACAATATCTTCCTCATTCTTTTGGAATTATGATTGGTAAAATTTTCAATTTAGGGCCTTTCTTTTTGCTTATGTTAGGTAGGCTATGTAATCTTTTGGCATATGCTTTTATGACGGCTTTTGGTCTTAAAATTTTACCTAAAAATAAATTGTTTGCAATGCTGGTATTATTAAGCCCTGTTATGTTGGTTGGAGCATCAACTTTTTCGGCTGATGGATTTACTTATGCTTCTATCTTTTTATTTGTAGCTTATATTTTAAAACTTATGAATTCTAAAAAGGTGTTAACAATTAAAGATATAAGTATTTTAAGTATTTTAATATTATTTATTTCAACTTGTAAGATAGTTTATTTACCAATTGTTTTATTAGTGTTATTGATTCCTAAAAAATGTTTTAAAACAAATAGAAATAATATTTTGTTTAAGACTTTAAGTGTTATTGTTGGCTTTTTAGTTGGAATTGTGTGGTTTAAAACTGCAACATCATTTTTAGGTACAGTTTCAAATGCGTCTAGCGATCAAATTTCGTTTATAATTACTCATTTAATTGATTATGTATTTATTACGATACGTACGTATTTTGAAAATTTTAATGTTTATGCTGAAAATTTATTTTTTGGTGAACAGTTATATCATTCACAATTAAAGGTTTATTCTATATTGTCAATTATTTATTTAATTTTGATTTTTATGACTTTGTTTAATGAAAAATCAAAAATGACTATTTCAAATAAAATAAAGGTTTTAATTACTGTTTTGATTTTTATAATTCTTATTTTAATAGGAACTGCTTTGTATGTACAATTTACTTCTGAATGGGCTGGGGTTGGTAATTTGTTTATTACAGGAATTCAAGGAAGATATTTTATTCCTATTTGTTTTTTACTAATATTTATTGTTAATTATAAACGTAAATTTATTAGTGACAAGTTACTTATGGAATTATTCTTGTTATTACAAATACCAACTATTTTAACAATTTTTATTCAATTTGTTTAATATATGAGACAAGCTTTAAATGGCTTGTTTTATTTTATATTAATTGACTTACTTATATAATTGGTATATAATTTTTTTAGAGAGGATTGGTTTTATGAATAAGAAAATTTTAATCATAATACCTTGTTATAACGAAGAGGAAAATATTTTAAAAACAATAAAAAACATAAATGAATATAAAAAAATACCACTTGATTATGTTGTTATCAATGATGGGTCTACTGATGATACTTTAAAGGTATTAAAGGAAAATGATATTAACTTTATTGATTTACCATTTAATTTAGGTATTGGCGCTGCTGTTCAAACTGGTTATAAGTATGCTTACTATAATGGATATGATATTGCGGTTCAGTTTGATGGCGATGGTCAGCATGATATTAATTATATAGATAAAATAGTTCATCCAATTATGGATGGCAAAGCTGATATGGTAATAGGATCTAGATTTGTCGATGATACTAGTTCATTTAAATCTACTAAAGCTAGACAATTTGGAATTAATGTTATTTCAGGTTTAATTAAATTATGTTCTGGAAAAATACTTAAAGATGTAACTAGTGGATATCGTGCGGTTAATAAAGATATAATTGAAATTTTTGCGAATAATTATCCTTTTGATTTTCCTGAACCAATTACTAACTATGCTTTGTTAAAAAACAATTTTAAAGTTGACGAAGTTGGTGTTAATATGTATGAAAGAGTAGGCGGGCAGTCTTCAATTAATTATTTGAAATCCATATATTATATGTTTAATGTGTGTTTGTCTATTATGATACTAAATTATAAGAAGTTTGGGAGGAGAAAATAATGTTATCAATTAAATTACAAATTTTCTTAGCTATTGTTACTGTTTTTTATTTTATAATAGTTTTAAGAGCTGTTAGAAAAGAAAAAATGCCTATTAAAAGTTCTGTTTTATGGTTTTTGTTTGGTATTTTAATGATTTTATTTATTTTATTCCCAAAAGTACTTGTAGATTTTTCTTCTATTGTTGGAATAAAAACAATATCAAATTTAGTATTATTTGCGGGGGTAATGTGTTTACTTATTTTATCTTTTGATTTATACAGGATATATAATATTGAAAAAAAGAAGAACATTGCTTTAGCGCAAGAAGTTGGAATTATTAAGAATGAGCTTTCTAAGAAAAAATAAAACTTTTATTAAATATATTTTTTCTGCTGGTTCTTCTTTTGTTTTAGATTTAGGGTTATTTACTTTATTTAATTATGTGTTTGGAATTTTTCTGGGTTATGAATCAATTATTGTGGCTACTATTATAGCTAGGATACTTTCTTCATTATATAATTTTATGATTAATTCTAAATACGTATTTAAACAATATAGTAAAGGAATGTTTATAAAATATTACATTTTGGTTGTTATTCAAATGCTAGTTTCTAGTTTACTTGTATATTTTATTAATAAATATTTAATAGATACATTTGCAGTTATTATAAAGCTTGTAGTTGATATTATATTATTTATTATGAATTATTTTATTCAGAAAGGAGTTGTTTTTAAATGATAATTACATGTTTAAGAATAATTTTATTATGGATTTCATTATTTGGAATTTGCATGTTTGCTAATTACAAATTTAAGATAAAAAAGGAATTTACGTTACCAATCACATTTTTATGTATTATATTAATTTTGTTTTTATCGTCTTTACTTAATGTGATTAAATTATGTTCTATATTGATTTTCTTGTTTGGGTTATTTGGATATTATTATTTGTTTATTAAGAAAAAACTTGGTATAAAATTTGTTAAAGATTTTTTTGATTATAAATTTTTGATAATAGGCATATTAATTTTATTTGTGACTATTATTTCTTATCTTTTAGAATTTACTCATTATGATAATTTTTCGCATTGGGCTTTATTAAGTAAACAATTATTTTTACATAATAGTTTGCCAAGCTTTGAATATAGTATAGATGAATTTACAACATATCCTCCAGCTAGTTCATTATTTATATATTTTGTTGGTTTAATTGTTGGAAAAACTGAGCATGCGATGATATTAGGACAAACATATTTGATTGTAGGACTATTATCGGCTTTAACGGTTTTATTTAAAAATAAAAACAAAGTTTTATCATGTGTGTTACTTGTTATATTTACTTTGTATGTTCTTATTTCTAATGTTTTAATTACTGATTTATTAGTTGATACTGTTTTAGGTGTGTTAGGTATTGTTTCTGTTTTGTTTGCTTATTATTACCGTGATAATATTAAAAAGGCTGGCATATTATTAGGAATTATGTCGTGTGTGTTTATAATATTTAAAAATAGCGGATTTTTATTTATTGCGATGAATGTTTTATTGTTGTTAATACTTGGTTTTAGAAATAAAGAAATTAAAAAAACTTTGTTATATATAGGCGTTTCTAGTTTGTGTGTTGCTGGACTTTTCTATTTATGGCAAAAACATTTATTGCTTGTTTATTACGAAGATACAGGACAAATAACTAAGCATTCTATTAGCATTACTAATGCAGTTAGAAATTTAACTAGTACAGGTTATGAAAATACGATGAATGTTGTATCAGTGTATTTAAATAATTTTTTTAATATTCATTGTTTAATTAATTGGTATATAATGGGTATTAATTTGTTCTTAATTTTACTTGTTTTTGTATACAAAAACAGAAGAAAAGATGTTTTTAAAGTATTGATTTTATGTGATGTTTTATATTTATTATATTGGCTTTCTTATGGCGTATTATATGTACTTTCTATGCCTTACGAAGAAGCTGTCACGCTTGCTTGCTATAATAGATATATGATGTCATGTATTCTGGTTTTGTTTGGGATTATGTATATTCTTGTTTATGATTTATTATCTGAAAAAAGAGGCAATATAGGTTTGATTGTGTTGATTGTTGTATTTTTGTTTTTGTTATTTAAAAATGGTATAAATTCACCTCGAACACTTATTGGATTTGATTATTACGAGGGGTCTGAAAGACAGCAAATTCAAAAAATCATTAAAGAAAATGATTTTTATAAATATCCTAATGATGAATTGGTTGTATTTATGGATAAGTGTAGTCTTGAATCTTATGCGACTTATGTATTTAGATATGAATTGTTCAAACATAATGTTAGTGCCGTATGCGGGGAAATTGATTTATCTAAAATAAAGGATAATACAGTTATTATTGTACCTGATATTGATGACAATAGGTTGAAACAATTAAATGAAAGTAATATTACTAAAATAGATAAAAACATTTTTAGGGTAGAAGAGGCAAAATAACTTATGCGTTTTTGCCTTTTTTATTTTTCCTGATACTAGCATATTTTTTTATTATTTGGTATAATGTATAAAGCTAGGAGTGATATGATGAAAAAGTATGTATATATAATTTTATTTGTAGCGCTTTTTGTTTTTGGAAAAGCAGATGTAAATGCGCAAGAAATTGCGGATGGTACTTACAAGATACAGAGTGCTTTGGCTGATAAATTATTAACTGCTAAAGGTGATATTAAAAATAATACGCGCATTGGTATTTATAGTGATAATGGTTCTGATAGCCAAAAATGGAATGTAAAACATATTGGTGGTAACTATTATGAAATAACTAATGTTAATAATAGAAATCAGATGATGGATGTTTATGGAGCTTATAAAACTAACCAAACACCTATACAATTTTATACTAGGAACGGTAATGATGCTCAAAAATGGTATATAAAATATGTTGGTAATGGTTATTATAATATTGTATCTAAGTGTAATGGTTTAAATGTCGATGTTACAGGAGCTGTTAGTGCTGATGGTACAGAGGTTCAGATGTATCAAAATAATGGGAATAATGCTCAAAAATGGAAATTTATTGAGATTATTGAGCCTAAGCAAACTATTGCTGACGGTACTTATATAATTGGTAGTTCTTTAGATCCTAATATGAAACTTGATGTTGCTGGCGCTATATCTAAAAACAACACTAATGTTCAATTGTATTTTAAAAATGATGGATGGGCTCAAATTTGGAATGTTAAATATTTAAATGACGGATATTATTCGCTTACAACGTTTTTAGATGATGACTTATCTTTGGATGTTTATGGAGCGTATAAAACTAATGGTACTAATGTACAATTATATCAAAATAATGGTAGTAAGGCACAAAGGTGGATTATTAAAGAATCTAAGAAAGGAACTTATAATATTGTTTCTGAGCTGGATAATATGTATCTTGATGTTACAGGCGCAGTAACATGGAATGGTACTAATATTCAAATTTATCACGGTAATGGTAATGCAGCTCAAGATTTTATTTTTACAAAAGTAGATGCTCAAAAACTTGAGGATGGACTTTATACTATTGGGTCATTACTTGATAAAGGAAAAGGGCTTGGCGTTAATTCTGAAGTCGCTTATAATGCGCTAAATGTTCAACTTAAAAATTTAGATGATTTGAATTCAAGAAAATGGTATGTGAAGCATTTGATTAACGGAGTATATAGTGTAACTTCTGCATTGGATACAACTAAGGTTTTAGATGTTTCTGGTGGTGGGAAGTATAATGGAGCTAATGTCCAACTTTATAATTGGCTTAATCTTGCTTCGCAAAAGTGGAAAATTAAATATGCTTCTGATGGATCTTATAATTTGATTGATAATAATAGTGGTTTATATTTGGATGTTTATGGAGCGTACAGCGCTGATGGAACAAATATTCAATTATATCAAGGTAATGGTAATGATGCCCAAAAATTTGTTTTTAATAAAACTGAAAAAAATTCATTACAGCGTACATATGAGGATGGATATTATAATATATATAGTGCTTTAGATTTATCTATGTCATTAGATGTTGCTGGGGCGGTTAAAGCTAATGGTACTAACGTACAATTATATCAGAATAATGGAAACAATGCCCAAATATGGTATTTAAAATATTTGGATAATGGTTATTATTCAATAACGACTGCTATGAATCCTGCCGTATCATTAGATGCTGCTGGAGCGGGGATGACTAATGGAACAAATATTCAAATTTATAAAAATAATGGTTCTAATAGTCAACAATGGTTACTTAAAGATTTAGGTAATGGTTATGTGTCTATAATTTCTAAGCAAAATGGTTTATATTTGGATGTTTATGGCGCATATAAAAATAACGGAACAAACATTCAATTATATCAAGGCAATGGTAATGATGCTCAAAAATGGAAATTAGTTAAAAATACTTCAAAAAAAGTATATAAAGGTATTGATATTTCTTATCACCAACAAACAATTGACTGGGCGAAAGTTGCTAATGCTGGCATTGATTTTGTTATTATAAGGGCCGGTTATGAAGTAGATAGCGGTCAAAAAGAAGATGCTAAATTCCGTGAATATGTTGCAAATTGTGAAAAATATAATATTCCTTATGCACTTTATATTTTCTCATATGCTGATTTTATTAATGGTGATAAAAAAAGTGCTGAGAGTGAGGCAAAATTGGCTTTGAAATTGTTAAATAGTATAGGTG
>CAMYRF010000008.1 GCA_947296775.1 uncultured Mycoplasmatota bacterium | reverse complement strand
ATATATAATTTGTATAGGGCTTTCCGCCGTTATCATAATTTTACTATTTATGTATTTATATCGTAATGTAAAATCATTTAGAACCAGTCTTCAATGGTTAATAATGCATACACCTGGATTTGGTAATGTAGTTATATATAACGAAGTAACAATGTTTACCAAAACCTTTGCCTCATTATTAGCCCACAATGTTTTCATTACTGATAGTATGGATATATTAAATAAAGTAAGTAATAATGAAATATATAAATTAATGATATTAGAAGCTATTAACAACATCTCAAAAGGTGGTAAAGTGTCAGAAGCCTTCAAAGATAGATGGGCCTTCCCAATTCCAGCTTATGAAATGATTGTAACTGGTGAAAAAACAGGACAACTACCAGAAATGATGCAAAAAGTTGCCGATTATTATCAAGATTTACACAAAAACGCAGTAGCCCGTATTAAAACATTTATTGAACCAGTAATGATAATATTACTAACCGTTATGGTTGGAGTTATCGTTCTATCAATCGTTATTCCAATGTTTAATATGTACAGCGCTATTCAGCAATAAGGAGAGTATTATGGAATTTATCAGTTTTATATTAGTCTTTATTATTGGAACCGTTTTTGGTTCCTTTTATAATGTCGTAGGGTATAGACTACCTAAAGGGCAGTCTATAGTATCTCCGCCTAGTCATTGTACAAACTGCAATACAAGATTAGGTGTTTTAGAGTTATTTCCCATATTATCGTATCTATTACAAAAAGGAAAATGCAAACACTGTCACACTAAAATATCGCCATTTTATGCCATATTTGAACTAATTACAGGAATATTATTTCTTCTAGCTTATATTTCCTTTGGCCTATCATTACAACTAATTATAGCCATAACATTCATATCAATGCTAATAATAATAGTAGTTAGTGATTATAATTATATGATAATCCCAGATGAAGTTTTAATATTCTTCGGAATATTACTAGGAATAGAAATATTTATAATAAACGGGCCAGACACTTTAGTTACCAGCATCGCTCAAGGTATTTTAGCTTTCTTAACTATGTTTGCCATCAAAAAACTAGGTGACTTCATCTTCAAAAAAGAATCAATGGGTGGAGGAGATATAAAATTAATGTTTATTTTCGGTTTAGTTCTAGGCTATCCAATGGCCATACTATCAATATTTGTAGGCTCAATTATAGGCTTTCCAATCTCACTACTACTTTTAAAAAAAAGCCCTGACCACATAATCCCATTCGGACCATTTCTAGCCGCTGGAGCTATTATAATATATCTATTACAAATAGATATAAATACCATAATAAACCTATACAACCTATAAAGACTTCAAACATAAGTCTTTTTTTGATATAATAAACCAAGAAGGAGTGAGAAAATGAAATCATTAGATAAAAAAGGAATTACAGTTATGAGAATAAACTCTCTTATTTCAGGTGTAATAGCATTATTAATAATAGGAATAATCGCCATATTTATTTACCCTGAAATAGAAAATATATTAGGAAAAACTTTAATCATTATCATTAGTTTAATTATTTTAATAATAATACTTATAAATATTTTAGTTTTTCCAAAAATTAGATACGATCGTTATAAATATTTAGTGACTGATGAAAGAATTGAAGTAAAAAAAGGACTGTTCCTAATAACAACTTCAATTATTCAAATTAAAAGAATTCAAAAAATCGAACTAAGTAATGGACCAATAGATAGAAAATTTAATTTATCAAATGTTGAAATATACACAGCAGCTGGAACAGTGGATATCAAATTTTTAAGTAATAATGAAGCAAGAGAAATAAGTGATAAAGTAAATGAATTATTAAAAAACAAATTGGAGAATAAAAATGAAAATTAGAATGCATCCTTCAATCATTTTAGAAAAACTTATTAGTAGTTTCGTATTCATTCTTTTAATCGCTTATTATATTATTTCACAAATGATAGGTGAATTAAGCACTGAAAACATCCAAAATACTGCTTCAACATTACTATCATTCGGACTCGGAATCTATATAATAGGAACAATTGTAATAATTATTTTACTACTAATTTTCACTATTATTTTCTTAATTTCATGGAAAAATACGTATTTATCATTTAATAATGATAGCTTAATAATCGAAAAAGGTAAACTTTTTAAAAGAGTTACAACCATTCATTTGACAGATATTGCCACAATAAACATCAAAAGAAATATATTAGAAAAAATACTAGGTACATCAAATTTAAAAATAGATTTAAATACAAATGAAGAAACATATAATGGAAAATTAGTTTTTAAAAATGAAAAAGCTAAAGAAATAAAAAACGAAATACTTTCTCGTATGGGAAAAGAAGTAATTAAAGAAGAAGAAGAAATCAAAAGTGTAGTTGAATACACAACTAAAGATGTTATTAGACACATGTTATTATCAACAAACCTTGTTTCACTTTTAATATTAATTACCGTTGCTGTTATAATAATAAGTATGACATTTTTAATGGATAAACAATCTAGTATAGTCTTTATGATTATCCCAACATTAATTATTATTATTCCAATTATATTGGAATATATTAAATCATTTTTAAGTTACTATAACTTCAAATGCACAAGAGAAAACGATCACATTAAATTATCATATGGCGCATTAACAACATATAAATTTAGTCTTCCAATCAAAAAAATAAATGCTGTAATAATTAATCAAACATTGCAAGCAAAACTTTTAGGTTATTACTTAATAGAAGTAGTAAACGCTGGAATTAAAGCTGAAGAAGACGAAAAAACAATCATTAGTTTATATGTTAAAGAAAAAGAAAAAAACATCATAATAGATAATATTTTAACAGAATATCAAAACGATATTAAAGTAAATAATGGAACAAAAAATACCTTAAAACATTATTTGACCGCAAAAACGCTTTGGATTATTATAAGTATTATTGCTTGTCCATATACACATTATCTATCGCTTTTATTAATCCCATTAGTATTACTAATCGCATATATTCAATATAAAACTAGAAAAATAGGTAGTAATGATAACATGATAGTAATTTCAAATGGGATATTAAATAAAAAAACAACTTATACTAAATATAGTAATATTGAAATAATCAAATGCAAACAAAAAATATTTAGTAAACTATTTAATACAAGAAGCCTGCAAATAAATGTAGTAGGTCCTATGGCAAATAGTACATTTATTAGTGGCTTATTTAAAAAAGAAACAATTGAAAATATTATCAAAAATTACTAATAAATTGACAAAATATAAAAACATGATAAAATAAAATCACAAAAAAAGAGGGAGATATTATGGACATACTTGATATTTATAAAACACTCGGACTAACAGATAAAGAAATAAAATCATTAACCAATCAAATTTTTGAAACCAAATTAGAACTAGCAAACAATTTATCAGATGAACATCAATACTTACTAAATAAAAAACTTCATCAAGCAGAAGTACAAAATTATTTAAAAAACTTTACAGAATTAGAATTCAGTGAAGACGACATCATGCATCAAACCGTTGAAATTGTATACGCTAAAATAATGTTTCTCGCATCTATCGGTATTGAAATAAATAATCAAAACAAAAAATATATTTTACTAGACGAAGATAAATTCTATCACACATTCGGAATAACTTATGAAGAACTAACAAACCTATACCCATATAAAGAATATGAAGAAAATATAAACAAAAGGTGATAAAATGAAACAAAACTACAACACCATCATGGAAGAAATAATAAATAATCTAAATAATAAACCAAAACTATTACTTCACGCTTGCTGCGGTGTTTGTAGTAGTGCCGTTTTAGAAAAATTATACCCATATTTTGAAATCACAATTTTATTTTATAATCCCAATATATATCCAGAAAACGAATACCAAAAACGCTTAGATACCCAAAAAGAAATCATAAACAAAATGAACCTAGATGTAAAAATCTTAAAAACAAATTATGAAAGCGAAGAATTTACTAAAATAGCAAAAGGATTAGAAAAAGAAAAAGAAGGCGGAGAAAGATGCACTAAATGCTATTTACTAAGGTTAGAAAAAACAGCCGAATTAGCCCATTTAAACGCCTATGATTACTTCTGTACCACTTTATCAGTAAGTCCCTATAAAAACGCTGAAAAGCTAAATAAAATAGGAAAAATATTAGAAGAAAAATATAATATAAAATACCTATACTCAGACTTCAAGAAAAAAGAAGGCTATAAACGTAGTACACAGCTAGCCAAACAATACAATTTATATAGGCAAGATTATTGTGGGTGCCAATATTCACTAAAAGAAGCAAAAGAAAACGCCTTACAAAAACTAGTTTAACTAGTTTTTTTGTTTGAAAAAAGCAGAAGAAAAGTGGTATAATGTAAGTACTTGGGGGAAGTAGTATGAATAATAAATTAAAAATAATATCAGTAATATTGTTAACTTTTTTGATTGTTGCTTTTGCTATGCGAAGCTTATATAAAAAAGTAGAAATAGTCGAAGTAGGAAAAATACCAATCGCATTCAACCAAATAAAACCAGAATTATCAATAAAACATCCGAAAACACCAAGTCCAAGAACAAATGAAATACCATCAGTTGTGTCAGACAAAACAATATACTTAACCTTTGATGATGGGCCAAGCTACCTAACCACTCAAATCTTAGATACCCTAAAACAAGAAAATGTTCCTGCAACTTTCTTTGTAATTGGTGCGCATATTGACGAATATCAAGATACAGTAAAAAGAGCCTACAACGAAGGCCATACTGTCGCCTTACATTCATTTACTCACAATTATAAATACATTTATAGTGCAGATCAAAACTATTTTGACGATTTAAACAAAATAAAAAATAAAGTTTATAACATAACTGGCAATAACTCTAGGATTATTAGATTACCAGGCGGATCATCAAATACTGTAAGCAAAAAATATAATCAAGGTATCGTTTCCAGAATCACTAATAAATTAAACGATAACGATTACTATTATTTTGATTGGAATGTCGACTCTGGTGATGCTTCAGGCAAATTAACCAAAGATCAAATATACCATAATACAATATCAGCGCTTCACCAAGGACAAAACATAGTTTTAATGCATGATACAGCCGTTAAAAAATCAACTGCTGAAGCACTGCCAGCCATTATAAAATACGCCAAAGATAACGGTTATACATTTGCGCGTATTACTAAAGATACACGAACTACCCACCATCACATAAATAATTAAATAATATTTTTTCATTCTATACACAATTTGACACAAATCTCAAAATTAGGTATAATTAAAAATGCCTGTGAAAGTAGGGGGATATTATGAATACTGGGCAGTTAATTAACGAATTAAAAAAACAAAAAGAAATGCTTGGAAAAGGATTTTTCAACGAAGAATTACTTGAAAAATACCTAAATGCATCTTATCTAAATAAATATAATAAGCCACTAGAAGAAAATCTATTAGAAAAAGAAAATGTTAAATTATCTGGTATTGATTCATTAGAAAGCTTAAAAAATTCATTAGCAAAAATTTATCCATATAAATTAACAAACCCTAGATTTAAAAGGATTAAAAACACATGGGATAAAATAAATTTAATGGTTCAAAAAAACAAAGAAACAGTAAATGTAAGTATAATTAAGCCTAAAGATAATGGATATCAAAAAACATTCAAACAAGAAAAAGCCGCTTAAGGCTTTTTTTCAATATAAAAATATTTGTTAAAGAAGAAAATAAATGATATAATTAGTAAGAGAAAAATATATAATTAAAGTATGGAGGATGATTTATGTTATTTATATATCTACTTTTAGGATTCATTCAAGGTTTAACAGAACCAATCCCAATTTCATCAAGTGGGCATTTAGTTATATTTAAAAACCTATTTGATTTAGATGCATTAAAAGATTTAAACTTTGAAATATTCGCTAATTTTGGTAGTTTAATTGCCATTATAATTGTTTTTAGAAAAGATATTGCCAAACTATTTTGGGACTTTATCAATTATATAAAAACCAAAGACAAAAAATATAAAAGCGGTTTTCGCTACGTAATTCTAGTTATTATCGCTACCATTCCAGCAGGACTATGCGGTTTAATTTTTAACGATTTAATCGAGAAATATTTAAGCAATATCAAATATGTTGGAGTTGCCTTATTGGTAACTGCTTTATTCCTATTTTTAATAAGAAAATTAAAAGGAAGAAAAAATGATGACCAAATAACTATAAAAGACGCCATCGCAATCGGACTATTTCAAGTAGTCGCATTACTTCCAGGAATAAGTCGTAGTGGAGCTACCTTAGTTGGTGGTATGTTCTCAGGATTAAAAAGAGAAGTGGCCTTTAAATTTTCATTTATGCTATATATCCCAATCAGTTTCGCAACGATGATTTTAGGCGTTAAAGATGTAGCCGAAGCAGGTATAGATGCATCACTTTTAATGGCTTATATATTAGGAGCAGTAGTCGCATGCATAGTAACTTTCTTCTCAACAAAATGGTTTAAAGGAATTATGCTTAAAGGTAAACTTATTTACTTTGTATGGTACTGCCTAATCGTTGGATCATTAGTTTTATTATTCTTATAAGACTAAATGGTCTTTTTTTTCACCAAAAAAACATATTTTAGTAGTATAATTAACTTAGGAAGGTGATAACATGAAGATTCTCATTGTCGATGACGAAAAACTAATTAGAGACGTTATTAGAGAATACGCCCTAAACGAAAGTTTTGAAACAGAGGAAGCCGAAAATGGAAAAGAAGCCTTAGAAATAATTGAAAAAGAAAATATAGATTTAGTCGTATTAGATGTTATGATGCCTAAAATGGATGGTTTAACGTTCTTAAAAGAAATGAAAAAAATTAAAAACATTCCCGTTATAATTCTATCAGCCAGAAACGAAGAATACGATAAATTAATAGGTTTCGATTTAGGAACCGATGACTATCTAACAAAACCTTTTAGTCCAAAAGAACTAATCGCTAGAATAAAAGCAATTTTAAAAAGAAGCGGTAAAGGCAATAATGATAATTTCATATATAAAGACTTAAAAATTGATTATAACGCCCACAGTGTATATATAAATAGCAAAGAACTAAAACTAACGCCAAAAGAATATGAATTATTATGCTATTTCATAAAAAACGAAAATATTGCTTTATCTAGAGAACAACTATTAAGTAACCTATGGGGTTATGATTTTTACGGTGATGACAGAACAGTAGATACCCATATAAAAATGCTAAGAAACAACTTAGGAAAATATAGAGATTTAATAGTTACCGTTAGGGGAGTAGGTTATAAATTTGTCACAATTAAGTAGTAAAATAAAAAGCACTTACACAACCGTTACAAATTTTCTAAAAAGAAAAATAAAAAGAAATAGCCTAAATACCAAAATTTGGTTTTTCTTAATCTTATTTTCTGTACTAATACTCGCATTTATATGGATAATAGAAGTAGTATTTTTAAATACATACTACAAAAACTACAAAATAAACGAGCTAAATACAGCCGTTAAAGAATTACAAAAAGACTTTAGCCAAAACGATTTAAGTTCGCTATCACAAATAGCCATCAATAACAATGTATGCATTGAAATATACGGCAAAGATAATTATGAAGCCAAATATTTCAATCAAGGTTGTATGGAATTTGGAAATACCAATTTTGAAGTAAAAAAAGACTTCATAAATAGTAATATAAATCATAAAAAATATAAATTAATAAATAATCAATTCAAAAACGATACCTTAATATATGCTTTAAAATTAGATAATTCAACATACGCATTTCTAAACGCCTCACTTCAGCCAATAGACGGTACAGTAAACATTCTTAAAAGTCAAATGATATATGTGACCATAGTTACCCTTATTCTAGCCCTAATAATTGGTTATTTCATCTCAAAAAAAATATCAAAGCCAATCACCCAAATATCAACTAAAGCAAAACAAATGGGAGAAGGAAACTACGACATAGACTTCAATACCAATATAGATATTTACGAAATTCACGAACTAGCCGAAACGTTAAACCAAGCAAAAAACGAATTAGTCAAAATGGATGAATTAAAACGTGATTTAATCGCCAATGTTTCACACGATTTAAAAACACCACTTACCATGATCAAAGCTTATGCTGAAATGGTTAGAGATTTAAGTTATAAAAATAAAGATAAAAGAGAAGAACACCTAAATACAATTATCACTGAAACCGATAGATTAAACATTTTAGTTAATGATCTACTAGATTTATCATCATTAGAAGAAAAAGGAAACTTCCTAGATATAAAACAGTTCGATATTGTAAAAGTAACCCAAGAAATAATAAAAAAATTCAATATTTTAACCGAACAAGAAGGGTATAACTTCATTTTCAAACATCCAAAAGAGGCTATTGTAACAGCAGACAAAAAAAGAATTTATCAAGTAATTTACAATCTAATCAATAACGCAATTAATTATACTGGCAAAGACAAAAACGTTACAATAATTATCGAAGAAAAGCAAAACTCTTATTTAATCAGCATAAAAGATAGTGGTAAAGGCATCCCAAAAGAAGAAACAAAATTAATTTGGGATAAATATTATCACAATAAGAAAAAACACAAAAGAAACGAATATGGTACAGGTCTAGGCCTTTCAATAGTCAAAAACATTCTTATAAACCATAATTGCAAATACGGTATAACAAGTTCAAAAAAAGGTACAACATTCTATTTTGAACTAAGCAAAAAATAAAACTTTGGAAATTCCAAAGTTTTTAATATATTTATTTTCTTTTAAAGAATTTTTTAACCTTAGATGTCATTTTATCAAGCTCACATCTAGGTTCTTTACCTTTTGTTTCATCAGCAATCATTGCTCTTGTTGCAAATTCATCACGAAGCCCGTATTTAATTTTGCTAGCTTTAAACATAACACTTGCAGGAACACAGCTAAATAAATCACCAGTACGCAAACTACGTTCGCCTCTAAGCTCAATTGCTCTATAATTATTATAATGTTCAACACTATTAAAAATATTTAAAATTTTATCTAATGAAAGATCTACCTCAATAGAAGCAATAGGCACTTCAGAAATAATGTTTTCTGGTTTTACTTCAATTCCGCTAATTAAATCAATTAAAGTTCCATTGTCAGAATAAAGTAGACCATTTCTTTGACCATTAACCACTACATAATTTTCTCCACAACTATCATAATAATTAAATCTATATTCGTATTTAAATTCTGCAAATTTTAAATCCTTCGTATTATATATTTTCCCTTCCATAAAATTCACCTTTCTTTAACTTTATAAAATTCCAATAAAGTCCCTATATTTTACCACATTTTCGCCAAATATACAAATTCTAGCCAAAATATGCTATAATTATATAGGTGATACAATGATATATCTATTATATGGTACTAAAAATCATTTAATTCAAAATGAAATAAAAAAAATATCAAAAAACTTCGAAAATATAAATATCAGTAAATTTGATTTAGAAAATGAAAATATCGAAAACATTATAAACGACTGTATGACATTATCACTATTCAGTGAAAAAAAACTTGTAATATGCGAAAACGCTAATATGTTTACTGCATCAACAAGTAAAGATAGTGAAATAATCGAAGAATACCTAAACAATCCAAACCCAGACACAACCTTAATTTTTATCATTAACCAAGAAAAAATAGACGAAAGAAAAAAAATAACCAAATTGTTAAAGAAAAACGGGACAGTAAAAAATTTTAACGAAAACGCAAACCCAGTTCAAATAATCAAATCAGGACTAAAAGACTATCAAATAGATAGTAATCTAATCAACTTATTTGTAAATAGAGTAGGAGATAACTCATTAATCCTAGAAAACGAAATAGAAAAATTAAAACTATATAAAGAAAATAATACAATAACCAAAGAAGATATATTAAACGTAACTACAAAAAAAATAGATACCGATATTTTTAAATTACTAGATTATATAGTAAAAAATAATAAAAGCGAAGCTCTAGAAATATATCATGAAATGATCAAAATGAATGAAGAACCAATAAAAATAATAATCATGCTTTCAAATCAATTTAGAATCATGTATCAAGCCAAAGAACTACTAAAAAAAGGATTATCAGAAAAAGATATCGCAAGTACCTTAAAAATTCATCCATATAGAGTAAAACTAGCCATTCAAAATGGTAGAAAATATAGTTCGGATTTATTATTACAATATCTTTCCGATTTAGCAGATATCGATATCAATATAAAAACTGGTAAAGCTGATAAAAATCTAGCGTTAGAACTTTTTATACTAAAAAAATAGGGGAAACCCTATTTATTTTGTATTTTGTCATAAATTTGTTTAATCGAAATTTCATACTTACTAGTAGTTTTAGGTACATAATATTTTTTACCAACTAATTCATCAGGCAAATATTGTTGTTTAACATAACTTCCTTTATAACTGTGAGGATATTTATAATCCTTAGAGTTAGTTTTCAAATGACCAGGAACTTTACCAACATTACCCTTATAAACATCATTTAAAGCCGCATTAATCGCTTCATAAGCACTATTAGATTTAGGTGATAAAGCCATTTCAACAACAATTTCTCCCAAAGGAATTCTAGCCTCAGGAAGACCAAGCCTTTCACAAGCTGCAATACAAGCATTTAATCTAGGTCCAATAGTCGGATTAGCAAGTCCAAGATCCTCATAAGCAATCACGCTTAATCTTCTAAAAATGATATCCAAATCTTCAGCCGCAATAAGTCTAGCCAAATAATGCAAAGCCGCATTAACATCACTACCACGTATTGACTTTTGAAGTGCACTAATTACATCATAATAACCATCCTCATTTTTATCAATATATAAATTAGGTTTATTATTTATTCTTTTAATAACTTCTAAATCAACTTGAAAATCACTAGTAGAGTAGTAAGACACCTCAAGTAAATTATAGGCAAATCTTAAATCTCCCCCAGCTAAAGAAGCAATATAATTAAGAGCTTCATCGGTAACTTCAATACCCTCTAAAGAATCTAAACTCTTGCGAAGACCCTCTAAAATATCCTCTTCACTTAACGGTTTAAGTTCAAATAATTGACATCTACTTCTAATAGCCGGATTAATAGAATGATATGGATTAGCTGTAGTCATCCCAATTAAAGTAATAATTCCACTTTCTAAATAAGGTAAAAGTAAATCCTGTTTATCCTTATTTAAACGATGAATTTCATCCATAATCAAAATAAAATTATCCTCAACTTTAGCCCTTGTAACCATCTCATCAAAATCTTTTTTACTATTAATAACCGCGTTTAAAAATCCAAAAGGTAAATCAAGTTCATTAATCATCGCATACGCTAAAGTAGTTTTACCAGTACCTGGAGGACCATATAAAATCATCGAAAAAATTTTTTTATTATTTATCAAGTTACTTAAAACCTTATTTTCACCAATCAAATGTTTTTGTCCAATAACATCAGAAAGTTTTTCAGGTCTACTTAAATGCGCTAAAGGTTTCATACACATCACCATCAATATTATACCATTATTAACAAATATCTTAAAATAAAAACCGTTATATTAACGGCTTTTTTCGTTTTTAAGTAAATCTCTAATTTCTTCAAGTAAAATAACTTCGTCACTTTTAACTTTTTCTTCTTCTTTTTTATCTTCATGTCTAGATATTTTATTAATAAGTTTAATAAATATAAAAATACAAAAAGCAATAATAAGAAAATCAACAATATTTTGAATAAACATTCCATAATTAATACTAGAATCACCAAGTTTTAAACTAAGTCCACCAAAATCAAGCCCGCCTAAACAAATACCAATAAGTGGCATCAAAACATCATTAACTAAAGAAGAAACGATTTTCCCAAAAGCGCCACCAACAATAACGCCGACAGCCAAATCAATAACATTTCCTCTAGAAATAAACTCTTTAAATTCCTTAACCATAAATCCTCCTTCATCCACATTATAGCATACATTGTAAAATAAACATATTTTTGCTAAAATAATAATAGGTGAAAAACATGGATTATAAACAAAAAATAGAGGATTTTAAAAATTACTTATTATTAGAAAAAAAATATAGTCAAAATACTATAAATTCATATAATAACGATTTAAACAAATTTGAAAATCACTTTAAAAACAAAAAAAAATTAAAATCATTAACAAATAAAGATATAAAAGACTATATTCAAAATTTAAACAAAATAGAAAGCCCAAGAAGTGTTGCTAGAAATATAAGTTCACTAAAAAGTTTTTATAAATTTTTACTGATCGAAAAATATATAACTAAAAACCCATTAGAAAATATAATTCAACCCAAACTAAAAAAAACCTTGCCTAAAGTTCTAACCGAAACAGAAGTCGATAACCTTTTAAATATCAAACTAACCGACAACTACAGCCATAGAAATAAAGCAATGTTAGAACTCATGTATAGTAGCGGTCTTAGAGTAACTGAACTAATAAACCTCCAAATTACAGATATAGACCTTAATATGGCCTTAGTAAGAATATTTGGCAAGGGAAGTAAAGAAAGAATAATCCCACTCGGGCAATATGCTGTAAATGCCTTAAATGAATATATTACATATCATAGACCAGGTATGATTAAAAATAAACCAACAAATTATCTTTTCTTAAGCAGTAGAGGAGATAAAATGACTAGACAAGCATTCTTTAAAATATTACAAAAATTAGCCAAAGAGCAAGGCATCAAAACCGAATTTTCGCCACATACCCTAAGACATTCATTCGCAACCCATTTATTAAAACATGGAGCCGATTTAAGAAGCATCCAAGAATTACTAGGTCATAGTGACGTCTCATCAACTCAAATATATACACACATAACCAACGAAAAATTAAAAGAAAATTATAAAGATTTTCACCCACATGGAAAGTAGGAATAATATGAATAAATATATGTTAGAAGCTATAAACGAAGTAAAAATAAATGAAGATAATAATTTTAAAAATGGTGGACCTTTTGGAGCCGCTATCATTAAAGATGGAAAAATCATCGCTACCAGTCATAATACCGTTATAGAAAGTAAAGACCCAACCGCCCATGCCGAAATAAATGCCATTAGAAACGCCGCAAAAATACTAGAATCACACGATTTAACTGGATGTACACTATACAC
>CAMYRF010000007.1 GCA_947296775.1 uncultured Mycoplasmatota bacterium | reverse complement strand
CACTTATTCAGTCTAAAGAAAAAAATATAAGATTATTGCTTTTAGGAAATAATACTGCTTGGTTAGTATATGATTTTCTAGCAATGGCTTATGCAGCAGGTTTTTCTGATTTATTTGTAATTGTATCAAACCTTATAGCGATATATAGATATGATATTAGAAAGCAAGAAAAAAATAAGGAGTAAGATAAATGAAAAAAGTAATAATTGGAATTGTTTCTAAACATCTTGCTAGCAATAAAACAAAACCAGATGTGTTTATTAGAGATGAAGTTAAGCAGGCGATATTTGATAATGGTGCAGTAGCAATTGGTATATTACTACCTAAAAATGAAGTGTTAAAGGTCTCAGATACATGGAATAATAATTTAAAGCAAGATGAATATGATGCTTTAATCACACAAATTAATCTTTGTGATGGAATAATATTTCAAGGTGGTAATGCATGTGATAACTATGAAATGATTGTAGCAAAGTACTGTTATGAAAATGATATACCAGTTTTGGGAATATGTGCTGGACAAAATGTTGTTGTTAGAGCGTTAGGCGGGACGACATATACAATTTCTAATCTAGAAAAACATAATCAACCTACTAAAGACTATGTACATGATATAAGTATTGATCAAACTTCTAAGTTTTATGATATTATTGGTGAAGAAAAAATCAAAGTTAATTCTAGACATAAAAAAGCAATTAAAGATTCACCATTTTTAGATAAGGTTGCATTTTGTGAAGATGGTTATGCTGATGTAGTTGAAGCAAAAAATAAAAAATTTTACATGGGCGTAAGATTTCATCCTGAAAGTTTATATAGGACTGATAAAAACATGAATAACATTTTTAGAAATTTTATTGATGCTTGCAGAAAATAATATGAATGCAATAATTTTTTATAACTCGAATTTATTTTCGAGTTTTTATATAAAATCATTTGTTAAATAAATGAAATATAGTGTATAATTATAAAAGGTGATAATATGTCAGTAATAAAAGTAATGGACGAACTACTTGCCAATAAAATAGCTGCAGGAGAAGTTGTTGAAAGATGTGCTTCTGTTGTTAAAGAATTAGTTGAAAACAGTATAGATGCTGGGTCTAGTGAAATAAAGGTTGAACTTATTGATGCAGGAACTAAAGAAATTAAAGTTATTGATAATGGTAAGGGTATGGATGAAGATGATGCGGTTTTAGCGTTTTCAAGACATGCGACTAGTAAAATTGATGATGAAGAAGATTTATTTAGATTAACTACTTTAGGTTTTAGGGGAGAAGCACTTGCGTCGATTGCTTCTGTTTCAAAAGTGGATTTAAAAACTAGTACTGGTGAACTTGGTACGCATGTAGTTCTTAATGGTGGTAAGATTGTTACTCATGAAAAAGGAGATGCTAGAAAAGGAACTATTATTACGGTAAGTGAACTTTTTTATAATACGCCAGCTCGTCTTAAACATATGAAGAGTTTATACAGTGAACTTGCTAGTATAACTGATTATATGAATAAACTATCTTTATCAAAACCTGATATTAGATTTTCTTTATCTAATAATGGTAATGTTATTTTACAAACTGATGGTAGTGATAATACTTTAAAGGCTATTAAAAGTATTTATGGTAGTGATGTGGCTAGAAAAATGTTAGAGATTCATGGAGAAAATGCTGATTATGAAATTCATGGATATATATCTTCTCCAGAAGTTCATAGATCTAGCCGTAATAATATGATTACCTTAGTTAATGGAAGAATTGTTAGAAATACTGATATTAATAGGGTTATTAATGATAGTTATCATTCTTATAAACCTGATAATAGATATCCTGTAACTGTTATTCATATTACTGTTGATCCTAGTGTGATAGATGTTAATATTCATCCGACTAAAATGGATATTAAATTTAGTAAAATGGATACTTTATTAGAACTTATTAAAGAAAACATTTTTAAAGTAATAAGTACTAAAAATTTAATTCCAGAAGTTGTTATTAGAGAGCCTAAACCTAAATATGAGGAGATGACTTTAAATTTAACTAGAGATGAAAGTGATATTAAACAGCCAGAACCTAATGTTTCAGAAAAAGTAGATTTTGAAGAAAAAGAATTAATTGTAAATAATTTTTATTTTGATGATGATAAAGATGAAACTGTTACTTATGAAGTAGATACTACTGGCGATGTGGTTATGGAAAATGTAGAGGCTTATAATCAATATGATGAAGACTGCATGCCAGAAATGTATCCTGTTGGTTTAGTTCATGGAACTTATATTATTTGTCAAAATGAAAAAGGAATGTATATTATAGATCAGCACGCGGCTAAAGAAAGATGTAATTATGAACTATTTAAAAAACAAATGGGTAATCCAAATGTAGCTTCAACTCCAATGTTATTTCCAGTAACTATTGAACTATCTAATACTGAATTTATGATATTAAAAGAAAATATGCATATTTTAAGAGATTTAAAATTTAATATTGAAGAATTTGGGATTAATTCAGTTATTATTAAGGAACATCCTGCTTGGCTTAATGGTGATATTGAAGAGACTATTAGAAAAATTATTGAAATTGTTATTGCGACTGAAAAGAATTTTGATATTGAAAAATTTAATGAAAAAGTAGCAACTATGATGAGTTGTAAACAAGCTATTAAAGCTAACATGAATATTACAATGGAGGAAATGGAAGCTTTAGTTAGTGATTTAAGAAAGTGTAAAAATCCATATAACTGTCCACATGGAAGACCAACAACTATTTTTTATTCAAATTATGATATGGAAAAGTTGTTTAAACGTAGCGGGTTTGATACAATTAAATAAAGGAGATTTTTAGTATGAGTATAGAACTTAGTGAAAAAACAAAAAAGTTAATAAATGATACTATTGTAGAAAAATTTAATATGACTTTAGATGAATTTACTGAATTAGATTTAGATGAACAACAAAAATTAATAGAAAAATATCATGGCAAAAAAATGGCGTATGATGACCTTTTATGGGTTGGGGATACACCATATCGAGGATTTATAACTTCAGATGAAATAGAAAAAGGATTACAAGAAATGGATTCAATAGAAAAATCTTTTGCTGAAATGGAACGCAAAAATTATCCTCGAAAAACAAAGACTATCGATGAGTTTATTGAATATATGAATCAAGGGATTGAGAAACTTAAGGATTCTCATATCTTTGATTTTATGCACGAAAAAGAAGAAGCTATGCAAATACCTTATCCTACTGAGGAGCAAACAGAAAAATCAATGGAATATGTTCAAGTAATGAGAGAATTTGAAGATGAAGTTTTACAGGATAAACCAAAAGAAGGTTTTAGTGTGCCTAAAAAGGTATTTTTAAACGATTGGCCTGTTTTTGTAGTTACTGAAGCTACTAGGGAAGCTGCTAAGAAAAACCCAAATATTACTGATGTAAGATTAGGTAGTGGAAGATTTCGTACTGATGAAGAAGAGGAAGAACGTAGAAGAATAATAAGAGAAACACCGTTACCTGGAGACTTTATAGAAGAAACTGAAAAACCAAAACTACTTAAAAAGATAAAAAATAAATTTCATTTATAGTATAAAGAACTTTGATTAGTTCTTTTTTTTGTAAAACTAATTTAACTTTTTGTTAGAAATTTTATTAACAACAATCACGAACATTTGTTACAATTAAATTGTAGTGAATATAACAAAATAAGGGGGGATTAAAATGTCAGAACTACAAGAATATAATGAAAAAACATTCGATGATATTAAACATATTGATGAATGTGGCAATGAATATTGGGAAGCTAGAGAACTTATGCCGTTACTTGAATACAGTAAATGGGAAAATTTTCATAAGGTTATAAAGCGAGCAATGGTTGCTTGTGAAACTAGTAATCATAATGTTTCTGAACAGTTTCCTGAAGTCAGGAAACCGATAGTTGGTGGGATGGTAATGTTCAAAATGTTATTGATTATTGCTTATCAAGATATGCTTGTTATTTAATTGTTCAAAATGCTAATCCGAAGAAAAAATCAGTCGCACTTGGGCAAACGTATTTTGCTATTCAAACGAGGAAACAAGAAATTATCGAAAAGGAATATAGCCAGTTAACTGAAGATGAAAAAAGGCTTTATCAAAGAAGTTTAACTAAGAAAGGAAATTATTCATTAAATAAAACTGCTAAAAATGCAGGGGTTAAAAATTTTGATAAGTTTCATAATGCTGGGTATAAAGGTTTGTATAATGGTGAGACTGCTGCTGATATTGCTAAAAGAAAAGGTTTAAGATATCGAGAAGATATTTTGGATAATATGGGAAGTGATGAATTAATTGCGAACTTATTTAGAATTTCACAGACTGAGCAAAAATTAAAAAAGGATAATATTAAGGGTGAAAAAGAAGCTGATAATACTCATTATAATATTGGGAAAAATATAAGAGAAGTAATTGCTAAAAATGGGGGTACGATGCCAGAGGATTTACCTACACCTAAAAAAAGTTTAAAACAAATAGAAAAAGAAAATAAGCTTATTGGTTTTAATAAAATAGACTAATAAGTTTTTTTCTTGTACTTTTAATATAGTAATGTTATAATTTATGAAGGTGATAAAATATGACATATTTAGATTATAGTGCGACTACGCCAGTTAGTGATGAGGTATTAGATAGTTTTGTAAAAGCTTCTAAATATATTGGTAATCCCAATTCACTTCATAAACTTGGAGTAGAAAGTAAAAAACTAATAGATGCAAGTACTAATCAAATAAGTAAAATTTTGGGGGTTAAAGCTGAAGAAATTATTTATACTTCAGGTGCTTCAGAATCTAATAATTTAGCTTTAAAAGGAATAGAAGTATATAAAAATAGAGGAAATCACATTATAACTACTGAACTTGAACATTCTTCTATTTATGGTCCTTTAAATTATTTATCTAATAATGGTTTTGAAGTTGACTTTGTTCCTTTAAAAGATGGAATAGTTGATATTGATGCCTTAAAAGAAATGATTACTGATAAAACTATTTTAGTTAGTATAGCGTGCGTTAATAGTGAAACTGGTATTAGACAGCCTATAGAAGAAATAGGGAAAATGTTAAAAGAATATCCTAAAGTTATTTTTCATAGTGATATGACTCAGGCTATTGGTAAAATTAATATTTCTTTGGATTATGTTGATATGGCTAGTTTTTCAGCTCATAAATTTTTTGGTATTAAAGGTATTGGAGCTTTAGTTAAAAAAGAAAATGTTAGACTTGAGCCTATAATTCATGGTGGTAAGAGTACGACTATTTATCGTAGTGGAACTCCAGCACCTGCTTTAATTGTAAGTATGGCAAAAGCTTTAAGACTTGCTTATGAAAATTTAGATAGTGATATAGAGAAAGTTAAAACGTTAAATAAAAAAGTTAGAAGTGCTTTAGAAAAATATGATAATGTATATGTTAATAGTACATCGGATTCAATTCCTCATGTATTAAATGTAAGTATAATTGGTATTAAACCAGAAACAATGCTTCATGCTTTGGAGGAAGATGATATTTATATTTCAACGCAAAGTGCATGTTCAACAGGGAATACATCTAAAGCTGTTATGGCAATTACTCATGATGTAGAAAAAGCTTCATCTAGTATTAGAGTAAGTATATCTTCTAAAACTACAGAAGAAGATATTGATAACTTTTTAAAAAGTTTTGATAAAAATTATAAAAGATTGGCTGTGAAAAAATGAGAAGAGATAAAACTAATTATTATTTAGATATTGCAGAAACTATTCTTGAAAGAGGAACTTGCCTTCGAAGAAATTATGGTGCGGTTATTGTTAAAAATGATGAAATTATATCTACTGGTTTTACTGGTGCGCCTCGCGGGCGAAAAAACTGCTGTGATTTAAAAAGATGTATGAGAGAAGAATTGCAAATTCCAAGTGGACAAAGATATGAACTTTGCAGAAGTGTTCATGCTGAGCAAAATGCGATTATATCTGCTTCTAGAAGAGATTTAATAGATAGTGATTTATATTTGGTTGGTAGAGAAGTTAAAACTGGTAATTTAGTTAAAGATGCGACTCCTTGTGAACTTTGTAAAAGGTTTATTATAAATGCTGGTATTAAAAGAGTTGTTATTAGAGATGATAAAGATAACTACCGCATTATTAATGTTGATGAATATGTTAAGAATGATGATACTGTAGGTGAATTAGTGTGAAGATAATTAAAATAAATGCAATTTGGTGTAGTGGATGCCTTTCTATGAAAAAGATTTGGAAAGAAATAGAAGAAGAATATCCTAATTTAGATATTATTAATTTAGATTATGATATGGATGAAGAAGAGGTAAGTAAATATTTACCTGGTGATGTTCTTCCAGTTGTTATTTTGAAAAATAATGAAAAAGAAATTAGATTAATTGGTGAGAAAACAAAAGAAGAAATTATAGAAAGTATAGGACAAATAAATGAATAAAAAAATATTTTTTATTGTAATTGCTTTAGCTTTTTTATTAATTCCATTTAAAGCTGAAGCTAAAGAACTTACCGTTAATTTGTTTTATGGGAAAGAATGTCCACACTGTGAAGATGAACAAAAATTTTTAGATACTTTGAAAAAACAATATGGCGATAATATTGAAATTAAAAAATTTGAAGTATGGCATGATAGTGATAATAATGATTTACTTACTAAAGTAAGAAAATCTTTAAAAAATGAAGATACTGGAGTTCCATATACTGTAATTGGAACTTATGGATTTACTGGATATAGTGCAGATACAGCTGATAAAATTAGAAATTTGGTTAAAGATAATATTAAAGAGCCAATACCTGATATTATTGATGATGTTAAAGTAGGAAAAGAAATATCTGAAATTAAAAAAATAGATAATAATGATGTGACTGTTCCTATTTTAGGAAAGGTTGATGCGAAAACAGTTTCTTTACCTTTGCTTGCTGTAGTTATTGGACTTGCAGATGGATTTAATCCTTGTGCGATGTGGGTTTTGTTATTTTTAATTAGTATGCTTTTAGGCATGAAAAATCGTAAGCGTATGTGGATGCTTGGAATAACATTTATTTTAACTTCAGCTGTTATGTATACTTTATTTATGGTAGCTTGGCTTCATATTGCAGCTTCAGCGATGCAGCAAGTAATACTTAGAACTTTAATTGCTTTAGTAGCTATTATTGCTGGAGCTTATAATTTAAACAAATATTTTAAAGAACCTGATGGATGCATGGTTACTAATAAAAAGCAAAGAAAACAAATTTTTGAAAAAATAAAAAAATTCACAAAAGAAAAAAGCTTAATTTTAGCTTTAGTTGGTGTGATTACTTTAGCTATTACAGTTAATTTAGTTGAACTTGCATGTTCAGCTGGACTTCCTTTATTATTTACTAGTGTGCTTGCTATAAATGATCTAAATACATTTGAATATGGTTTATATATATTTATTTATATATTCTTCTTCTTAATAGATGATATAATTGTATTTTTAATTGCAATGAAAACTACTGAAGTTACTGGGTTATCTACTAAATATGGAAAATATTCTTCTTTAATTGGTGGGGTTTTGATGCTTTTAATTGGCGCACTTTTAATTTTAAAACCAGAATGGATTATGTTTAATTTTTAAAAAAAATGTAAATTTTTCTTATAAATTTTCTTTTACTGCGCACTCTAATATTGGAAAGGTGGTAAAAAAATGGATGAGAAAAATAATACAATGACCATTATAATTGTCGTTATTGTCTTACTTATTGCTGGTTTAATTGCTTATTTTGTTTTTAATAATATGCAAGGTAACGATACTGATAATAATGAGCCTACAACTAATGAAAATGATACTTTAGATGATACTAGCGATGAGACAAAAGATGTAGCTGGCGCTTATACTGGTACATATAATAAAAATACTAATGTATTAGAAGATGCAGCAGACGCTGTTACTGATAATGATAGTGATAGAGTTGTTGTTGAATTAGTTCTTGATAATGATGGAAAAGCCACTTTCGTAAAATCAGGCGATACTGACGAAACCATTGAAGGAACTTATACTACTGCTAATGACCAAGTTACTTTAACAGCTGATAAAGATGATGATACTGATGAAGCTGAAGATACTGCTGATGATAAAGATACTAATAAAACTTATGTATTTAATATAAATGCTGATGGTTCATTATCTTATAGAGAAGACTCTACATCTACTGATACTGTTACTTTAAATAAAACTGATAAAAGTAATTTAAAACATATTAAATAAAAGGTTATTAAAAAATAGCCTTTTTTTGTAAATAAATGTATAAAAAATATATCTAGCGAAAAAATTACTTGTTTTTTTTTTTTTTTTTTGAGATAAAATAGGTATAAGATAGGAGTGTATTTGTATGGAAAATAAAAGTAAAGGCAAAACAATTGCTATTGTCATTTTGGTATTACTCATTTTAGGGCTTGGCGGATATATGATTTATGATAAATTTATAAAAGAAGATGAAACTGCCGAATTAAACAAACAAATTAAATCATTAAATAAGGAAATTGATGCATTAAAAAAGGATAATAATGCAAACAGTTCTAATGATAAATCCAATTCCATAGTTGGTGAATACAACTATAGTAAAGAATATGATAATGGACCAACAGTAACAAAAACAATTGATTTTATGGAGGATGGAACTTATTATATGTTAAACGCGGTTACGACTGCAGAAATTTCATATGGGACATATAATGTTGATAATAATAAAATAACATTAAATCAAGTATTCATTCATGGTGCTGAAATTGGTGATGGTCAAAAATCAAAAGAAACTTATACTTATGAACTAAATAGTGATGGAACAATTAGTGGAGCAATTGAAGACGAAAAATTCATTTTAACAAAAAATAATGAAATAAACGATGTTAAAAATGAACTTATGGATTGGTTAATATATGATGTAGAAGAGTACTCTAAATCTTTAAATAGCTAAAAAGGAAGGGTGATTAGCTTGAAAAAAATATAGTTATAATATAATAAGTAAAAGGTTATTAAAAAAATAGCCTTTTTTCTTTAAATAATGTATAATGTAATAGGTGATAAAAATGTTTGAAAATTTAGGTGATAGATTACAAAATGCAATTAATAAAATAAAAGGGTATGGAAAAATAACAGAAGATAATATTAGTGAAGTGACTAGAGAAATTAGACTTGCGCTTCTAGAAGCCGATGTTAACTACAAAGTAGTAAAAGAATTTATAAATAATGTAAAAGAAAAAGCTCTAGGAGAAGAAGTTAGTAAATCATTAAAACCAGGAGAAGTATTTGTAAAAATCGTCAAAGATGAACTTGTAAACTTACTTGGAAAAGAAGAAGAACCGTTAATCGTAATAAAACCAATGACTATTTTAATGATGGCTGGTCTTCAAGGTAGTGGTAAAACAACAACAGTTGGGAAACTCGCTCTACATATGCGAAAAAAACTAGGATTAAAACCTTTAATGGTCGCTTGTGATGTTTATAGACCTGCAGCTATTGATCAATTAATGCAATTGGGTAAAGAACTTAATATTGAAGTTTATAGTGAAGGTAAGGGTAATCCTGTAGAAATTGCGAAAAATGCAGTAGAATATGCAAAAGAAAATGGATTTAATTATGTTTTAATCGATACGGCTGGTAGACTTCATATTGATGAAGAGTTAATGAATGAACTTAAAAATATAAGTAGTGAAGTTAATCCTAATGAAATTTTATTAGTAGTAGATAGTATGACTGGTCAAGATGCGGTTAATGTTATTGAAGGATTTAATGAAGCTTTAGATGTTACTGGTGCAGTGTTAACTAAGTTAGATGGTGATACTAAAGGTGGTGCAGCTTTATCTATTAGACATTTAACTAATATTCCAATTAAGTTTATTGGTGTTAGTGAAAAAATGGATGGTTTAGAGAAGTTTTCACCTTCAAGAATGGCAAGTCGTATTCTTGATATGGGTGACTTAATGGGGATGGCTGAAAAAGCAGAAGCTTTACTTGATGATGAAGAAGCAATGAAAGCTGCTGAAAAAATGAGTAAAGGTAAATTTGATTTGGAAGACTTTTTAGTTCAGTTAAATCAAATTAAAAAATTAGGGCCACTTGAAAATTTACTTAAATTAATTCCAGGTGCTAAAAAGATGGGACTAAATAATGTTAATATTGATCCTAAACAAATGGCCCATATTGAAGCAATTATTCTTTCTATGACCCCAAAAGAAAGAAGAAATCCTGATATTTTAAAAGCTAGTCGTAAAAAAAGAATTGCAGCTGGAAGCGGAAGAAGTGTTGAAGAGGTAAATCGTTTATTAAAACAATTTGAACAAATGAAAGATATGATGAAAAGAATGAAAAATGGTAATATGAAACTTCCATTTTAATATTTGAAAAAATTATAACTTTATGTTATAATGTATATAGATGAGGGATTCATCATACAATAAAAAAGGATATGTCTAATTTTCGCAAGGTTAGGCACACTCCTAATTGGTGGTGTACACTAATACTCTAGCTGAGCGTTAGTGTACTTTTTCTTTAAAATAGAAATTTATATATCAGTATAAACACTAAAGTAAAGAGGAGTAAGATAACAAAAGAAAGAAATTTTTCTCTCTTAGTCATTTACATCACCTCCTTTGCAAATTAATGAAAAGGAGTGTACCTAACGCTAATTAAACATATCCTAAATTAATTATACTACATGTTAAATATATAAAACAAGCGGACAATGACACTTTTAGTAAAAAAAGTGTTTTTATTTTACACAAAAAATTAAAATGATTCATGACATATAACATATTCATAAAAAAGAAACCTTCATATGATATTTTAGATAGGGGGAAACGTAATGTTTAGAAAAAATTGCCAAATGTTTGGTGGCAGAAATCAAATGCCTATGCAAGATATGGGTTGCTGTGAAAGAGAACCAGAATGCCCAGTTGTTGAACCAGTTATCAACAAATGTATAGAAAGAGAATTCTGTCATGAGGTACAACATGTATGTCCTATTCATACACATGTTGTAAACCGTCATATCTATAACCACACTTATACACCACAATATACTTGTTCAGAAGAAAATCAAGTAGTAAATAATGATCCTGGTTGTTGCGGTGGTTTTGCAAATAACGGTTTTTAATAGTAAAAAGATTATTGATTAAGTCGATAATCTTTTCTTTTGGAAAATAATTAATTTTTTTTATTATAATATAAATATAATTGACAAAAGTATAAACTTTGTATATACTAAAAATGAATGGAGATGGTGTACATGGAAGCTAGACTTCAAAAATGGGGGAATTCGACTGGTATTAGAATTCCTAGTAGTATTTTGAAATCATTAAATATAAAAGCTAATGATATATTATGTATTGAGCAGGAAGAAGATAGAATAGTAATTAGTATTCCAAAGAAAAAAAAGATATCTTTAAGTGAAAAATTTAAAGAATATAATGGTAAAAATTTAGCAAAAGAATTTTCTTGGGATGAAAATGTAGGGAAAGAAATATGGTAAAAAAATATATTCCTAAACAAGGTGATGTTGTTTTTTTGAGCTTTAATCCTACAAAGGGTCATGAACAGTCTGGATTTAGGCCTGCGGTAGTTATTAGTAATAATGTTTTTAATGAAAATACAAAAATGGTTATGGTTCTTCCAATTACATCTAATACTAAAGAATTTCCAACACATTATAAATTAGAAGATACAAAAAATGTTCAAGGGTCTGTTTTATGTGAACATATAAGAAGTATTGATTATGAAATAAGAAATTTAAAATTTGCTGAAAAATTAAGTGATAATGATTTCCTAAGTATAATAACATTATTAAATGCTTGTATTGAAGAATAATTAAAAATAATAGTGAAAAAAGATTATTGATTAAGTCGATAATCTTTTCTTTTGGAAAGTTATGCGATATTGTAGGAAATAGTGTAAACAGTTGTGTAAACTATGATTAAAATACCTATATAAATCTATACACAAAAATAGCTGTTTGATATAATATTAATATGGTGTAAAAGAGGTGATAGTTATGAAAAAGACATTATTAGTATTACTTACATTGGTAATATCTTTTAGTTTTGTTTCAAGTACTAAAGCATTATATACTGACGCTAGTGTTGGAACTTATGAACAAGAACTATCAAAATTTCCTTGTGATTATCAAAATAAAATAAAACAATTACATAGTATATATCCAAATGCTGTATTTGTTGCTCAAAATTTATTCTTTGATTGGAGCAAATATAAAGAAGTTCCAGTAGCATGGAATGATATGGTTAAAGCAGAAACTGCAGCAAATAAAAGTTGGATTGGAAGTACACAACCTGCAGCATATAGAACTTCAACTTGTAGACAATGGAGTGGAAGTACTTGTACATGGTATGAAGCTTCTAAAGCTGGAGTTGAACATTATTTAAATCCATATAACTTTTTAGATGAAAGATATGTGTTTATGTTTGAATCACAACTTTATAATCCAAATCAAACTGAAGATGGTATAGAAAATATGTTTAGTGGAAGTGCATTTTTATCACATAAAAATTGTCCAGGTTCAAATAAGACATATGCGCAAGTTATAATGGAAGCGGCTCAGACTCATGGACTTAGTGCTTATATGCTTGCAGCTAGAATAAAACAAGAACAAGGTTCAGGGACAAGCCCACTTATTACTGGTAAACATCCAGGGTATGAAGGTTATTATAATTATTTTAATATAAAAGCAGCTGGTAGTAATACTACTGAAATTGCAAATAATGGACTTGCTTATGCAAAAGAACAAGGATGGAATACTCCATATAAATCAATAGTTGGTGGAGCTAAATTTTTACGTAGTAAGTATATCGGAGCTAATGATAAATATAATGTAAAAGGTCAAATGACTGGATATTTACAAAAATGGGATCCATATGGTCCACAATATGCTGGTCAACAGTATATGCAAAATATTATGGCTCCATATTCTGAGGCGTCTTCAACTTATAAAACTTATGCTTCATTTAGTAATTATAAGAATTTAAAATATGTATTTTATATCCCTATATTTGTAGGAGCACCTAATACAACTAGTACTAGTTGTAATGCTAGTAATTCGGTGAAAAAAGGTGATGTAAATGGTGATGGAAAAGTAACTTCAGCTGATTATTTAATGATAAGGGATTATATTATGGGAAGTTATGATTTGAAAGATAATTATAAATTAGCTGCAGATGTAACTGGTGATGGAAAAGTTACAAGTGCTGATTATTTAAAAATCAGAGATTATATTATGGGAGTTATAAATTCTTTATAAAAAAATTATATTTATATATTATAAGGTGATAGTAATGAAAAAAAAGTTAATTATATTATTTACATTTGTATTCTTTTCTTTCTTTTTTGGAGAATATAATGTGGAAGCTGCTTCTTGGAGTATTTCTCCACGTAATGGTAGTATTAAAAGTGGTGGGAGTGTAAATATTAGAATATCTGGCGATGTTGCTGGTAGATTTGATATATCAACTTCTGGCAATTGTCGCTCCAGTCAAAACAGTGTTTTTAAAGAATCGATTTCATCTAATGCATCATTTACAGTGACTGCTACAGGTAGTGG